>CAYNIG010000001.1:0-13531 GCA_964396995.1 uncultured Saprospiraceae bacterium
GGCTGGCTGGTATTCCACCAATAGAAATGGAAGTAGCATCAGAAATACATCCCGTACTGGTTGATTTTATCACTATATAATATGAAGTGCCCGGAGTAAGTGAGTCTTTAGTTCTGGATGATTGAAAGGTAAGGCCACCATCAAAGCTATAGCTAACACCACTAACAGGGTTAGAAATTACTATTTTGCCGTAGGGTATAATGCAGGTAGGCTGCCTGGTAACCGAAGCAGCCGGTGCTGCAAGTATAGACCCGATTGATAGTGTAACAATAGTAGTATCAGATTCACATCCTGCACTATTTTTAGATTTAAGAATATAAATACCCGGTGCCAGGTTGGATCGGGTTGCCAAAGCCTGAAATGAAGAGCCACCATTAAAACTATATGTATTGCCAGGGGTTGAATTGGTTATAGTGATACTTCCATTGTTTACAGTACATCCGGGTTGAATGAAAGAAGGAATAGGCTTTGCCGGTTTCGAGTTGATAATCAGATGTAAAATCTCCTTTGAGCATCCGTTTACTAAACTATCGTTTGCCGTTGTAAAATAGGTAATGCCATTTACAGGCCAGGTATACCGGTCACAGGCTGTTACCGAAGTGGTATTAATGGTTGCAGGTATAATGGTCAACACCAATACTTTAGTAGTACAGCCAATTAAATGGGTATAAATTCCGCCGGTTGTATAAGTTTGATTATTGACTGTCCACAGGAACGCATTACAAGAAGTCATCCAAGTGGTATCATTTTCAATTGTATTTACTTGTATAATCAGGGTCACTATAGAGTCACAACCAACGTGGGAGGAAAGGGTATCCTTGTAGACACCGGATTGATGAATAATCTTACCGTTAAAATTATATGACCCGCAAACATTTATTTCAACGTAAGAAAAAACCTCAGATTCTAAAGTCAGTTTTACCAACGTATTACTATCACATCCATTTATGCTCTGACCTAAGGTGAGTATTTCATAATATCCTGCTATGGTATAGGTTTGTCCATTAAAAAAATAGGGGGTACACGCATTAATCTCCTGTATGCTGGAAACAGGCTGGCTAATAGTCAAATGAAGTGTGACGGTCGAATCACATCCGTTTATTCCTGTCAGTGTTTGGGAATAATCTCCACTTTGATTGTAATTTATACCCTGCCATGTATAGGATGTACAGGCAGAAACAGTGACATGAGTATGGATGGATTGATTAATGGTAAGATAAAGTGTAATAGTGGAATCACAACCGGCGCTATTACTCGTATGAAGGACATAAATACCGGATGTACTATAGCTTTGTTTCAGAATAGAATAAGAATCACATGCAGAGATATTCAAAAAACTTGCTGTTGAGTTGTGAATGGTAAGCATCAGGGTAAGAATGCTATCACAGCCGGTAGCGGTCTCCAGCGATTTAGTGTAATTACCGGATTGAGTATATACAGTACCCATCCAATTATAGCTATCACAAGCAGTAGCTGAGAAAGTATAATAGGTAGTACTGCAAATTGTTTCGGTGATGATGACCGTATCAGTTCTAATGCAATTACTATGGTCTTCAGTAGTTGATATATAGGTGCCTGCACTCAGGTTATTAAATTGGATACTATCATTGTTGAATACGGTGTTTATCAGAATATTATTTCTTTTTAATGTAAATGAATAAGGAGCTATTCCATCAAACGCTTTTATTTTTATATTACCGTCTTGTCCGCCTGGCTGGCTCACATTATTTTTTGTAATAGTTGTTTTTATATCACAGGCAGGTTGATCAACAACAAGGTTGAAGGTATCACGACAGCTTACTTCATCAAAAACAGATAAGGTGTATACACCTGCTCTGAGTCCATTAAATATTGCAGGAGAAATCCGGGTAATATTGACTGCGTGTATTTGACTCTGGATATTTACCTGTACTGATCCCAGGCCACCCGTTGCAGTAACATGGATCACCCCATCTGAACCACCGTGGATGGTGACCCCGGTAACAGATGTCGAAGTATTAAAACTGCAATTGGGCTGCGTTATAGTAAAAGATTCTTCGGCATAACATCCTCCTTCATCATGAGCTATAATGGAATAGGCACCGGCAGATAGCCCCGAAAAAGAGCTGTTATTGATAAGTGTCGTAAATAAAAATCCGTCTTTATATAATTGAAAAGTAATGTTACCCTGGCTGCCTCCATTTGGAAAAACATAGGCAGATCCATCTGTGCCACCGTATTCGGAAACGTTATTTTTTGTTATAATTAAACTAAAGCATTCCGGGGCAGATATCGTTGCCGTTGCCGTGGCAGTGCATCCTGCTGCATCAGTGATAGTATAGGTATAGGTTCCTGCGCCGAGATTTGAAAATGTGTTATACGATGTTTTTGTACCCGGACCGGTAATGGTCACAGGGCCTATTTCTCCATTAAAACCTACGATTACAGCTCCATCATTTGAAAAAGGGGATGAGGTATTGAATCCGGTAGCCAATACCTGGAGACCACATGCGGGTTTTAGATCTACCGATCCACCTGCTGAGCAATATTGATAATCATCAGTATATGCAGTAATCAGATATAAAAAGGATTGAAGGTTTTTTACGGTTAGTTTATTTCGGCCTGATGCGATTTGCACAGGACCAAACACAGAGGGCACTGACATTATAATATATACCGTATCTGTAACTCCTGATGCCGTTACTGTAATTTCGCCATTACTATTACCTGCTGTGGGTAACTTGAGATTATACGACAAGGAAAGCGGGCATCTTGGTGAAGTAATCGTATACGGAGAAGATATCGTTGTACATCCTGCTTCGTCAATGGCAGTCAGTTGATATGTTCCCGGGCCAAGATTGGTAAAAGTACCACTGCCATTAACAGACATTCCACCTAAAGAAATGGTAACAGCTCCATTAGAACTGGAGCCACTTGCCGTAAGGGTACCATCATGTGCTCCATATTGAGTGACTCCGGTAAAACCATCCACACTAAGATTGATATCACAATTTAAACCATCATTTAGGATGATGGTATCGTAATCAAAGCAATATTGATAATTTTCTCCCTGGTAATAAATAAGGTAAGTTCCTTCGGATAAATTATAGGCTGTGACACTATTAAATCCGTCAGATACTGTTCCATAATTTTCTTTGCTTATAAAAATATGAACATCCTCATTAAAATTCTGTACAGAAGCATTGACGGAAATAGTCCCGTCAGCATTATTTGCTGTCGGATTGGTACTGCTTATGGATGCTTGTATAGTACAGGGTGCCGATTCAATATTAATATATTCTACCGACTCGCAGCCCGCTTCATCCTTAAAACAAACATGATATTCTCCCGGACTAAGATTCGAATACGTTCCACTATTAATCAAAGTGTCATTTGACATGGTTTTTTTTGACCTCAGTCCAATATTTTTACGGAGAGAAAAAATTTCGCCTTCACAGTCTCCATTTAATACTATGGTTACATTTCCATGTGTTCCTGATGCAGAAGCCGTGATGGATCCATCCGATCCATTATAAGTACTCACATCTGACTTGCTCAGCACACCAGTAAAATTGGAACAATTTACTATATTATCAATGGTCACATTCTGAGTAATGATACAGGCCGGCCGGTCAGCAGGATACAGAACGATCAGATAATCTCCGGAAGGCAAACCGGATAAAGTAAGATCACCGGTAAAAGTCTGCAAATAAATAGAAGAATCATCTTCATTTAAAACATTAGCCCATAGGATATTATTACCTCCATTTTGATTTATTATTATCTGACCATCTATTCCATCTATAGCATTATTAGTATATATACTGGGATTAAAATTACAAGGTGGATTATTTAAAGTAATCTTGACTGAATTTACCTGGCATCCGGAATTGTCTTTAATATTAAAATAATAATCTCCTGCAGTTAACCCGGTAAAGGTATGAGGCACAGAATAATAAGTGTTGGTACCAAACAAATCAGGTAAACTTACTTTTACCATACCATTTGAGCTGCTGCCATCTATAGTGATGCTTCCATCGTTTCCTCCGGGAGTAGCGGGAAGGTTTAACTGTATAGTATGCACAATATCACAATAATTTCCTGATAGGGTACAGATGATGTCTTTTTGACATTGTACTTCATCTTCAGCAATAATTATATACTTACCGATAGGCAGCCCGGAAAACTCATGATTATTAATGGCAGAATCTATCAATTGATCAGGAAACCCCAATGCCCCGAGGGTGTATAATTTTAATCTTACATTACCGGTTCCGTTCAATATGGTTACCGATATTTTACCGTCATTAACGGTAGGAGCGGTAACCCCGGACACTATGGTATCTAAAATCATTTCACAGGGTGGCTGATTAATAATTACATCATACTGATAGTGGCAATTGGTCTCATTATCCGCAATGGAAATAGGATAACTTCCTGCCGAAAGACCAGCTATGTGTATGGTGTCCTGGGTCATCGAAGAATCTAACTGAATGGTATAATGATCAATACAGGGAATCTCATCGCAATAACTTCCACCAAACAAAACACAATTAATTGGATCTGCCGTGCAAGACTCTCCGGTTACTGCGGTAATGTCATAAGATCCGGGACCACCGGATATAATTATATCATAGGATCCATCATTACTGTAAATACTAGTTTCATCTTTGGTCAAAATGGTAATGGTAATATTACCACAATTGGTCTGACATAAACCTAATGAATAATATAACCCTAAGCAGGAAATGAAAAAAGATCTCACTGCCTTTAGTGAAAAAGCAAACATATTTTTTACAAATTTTAGATTATTGGTCTTTGGGGTATTAATTCAAAGACATTTTAAATACGAAAGGATAAACTAATTGGATTTTTAAAATTCAAAAATTTAACACATTTCTGAAAAATTGAAAAATACCCTTTTGGTAGGATCTTTTCGTTGTATGTACCCATTTTTGGTCAGGACTCTGGCAGCATTAATAAACTGCTCACACATTAATGGATAATTATCGATTGCTTCTAATAAAGGTTTCGCACAAGGATATTGGAAAGCCAATTTTTTATTTAATTTTATCTTTTTTATGCAAACCATTTCAATTAAGCAGTGGCACAGATTGACAGTCTATTGCGGGATTTCTGCATTTACCTCGTATTTTCTGGCAGCCTTTGCCCCCTTTCCTGAAAAAATATCTTTGTTTCTTGCCTTTGCTTTTGGCCCCTTGTTTATGTTGTCTTCTGTAGGACTATTTTATTTATTAAAGCATTGGAAAGATTCGATAAACCTCAGAATCGCTGTACTTTTTAATACAGTAGCTACCGCCATGCTTACTATGATGATTGTTGTCCAACTTACCAGCCAGGATTTTCATCAAAAATATAAATTGGCTGACCGGGGTAGTGTTTCAGAAGAACAATTAAAGTGGATATTCAAAGAAGTAAACTCAGTACAATTGGGCATGGACCTGGCTTGGGATATTTTCATTTCTATTGGGACTTTCTTTTTTGCCCTGGTGATGTTTAACCACCCCAAAATGAATAAGGTCATAAGTATACTTGGATTGATTTTTTCAGCATTGTTGATGGGTTTCAATTTAACTTATTTCCCTGAGCCACCGGGAGAAGTCGGTTCTGTTGATTTTGGTCCCTTTGTAGCCATATGGTATTTGGTATTAATGTTCTGGTTGGCAATTAAACACAAGACAATGAATGCGGAAAATACAGGCTTAACTCTTGAACAAATGAAGTAAAAGGGGACCATATGGATTCAATATTCTATACCTCCAATTTCATGATTAAATCTTTGACGAACAAACCGGAAGTCCGTCAAAAAATATAAAATGAAATAGAATTAAAAAAATGACTTATACCGAGACCACACCTTCCGAAAAGCTCAAAGAACTCATTCATTCCTATTGGAAATTTGAAATTTCATCGGATTTTAATAAAGGCAACCCTTTCTTTTTTGAGGTAATGCCTGAAAATACACTGTCCATAGTTTTTATAAACGTGCCTCATTTTAAAGGGGTGACCTGTTTGGGTGTTCAGGCTAAGAGAATGAAACGGGAAATATTTCCGGGTTCTGTTTATTTAGGTATCCGATTTAATTCATGGGTATCCATTGAGGGACTGTTTGATAATAAAATTTCCACCGCTAACCAGATAATAAAATTTCCCACAGACCTGCACGAAATATTTTCTGAGATTAACCCCTGTAATATATCGGCTGACTTTTCCGCCTATCACTTGATTGAGAAGGGGCTATCTAACCTTACCCAACTATACAAAATAACTTCTGATCCAATGGTAAAATACCTCTGTTTGCAATTGGAAAGCGGAACTAAAATCAAAGAATTGATAAAAGAAGTGCCATTATCAGTAAGGCCGGTGCAAAAACACTTCAAAAAAATTACGGGAATGACCATGGCTGAATTCAGAAACATTAACAGGCTGCGCAACACCGTCAAACAAATATACACCCAACAGGAAAAAATTACCCATGCTGCATTTCAAAACGGCTATACTGACCATTCCCATTTTATGAATTCGTTTAAAAAATTTATGGAAGGTACTCCCCTTAAAAACTTTCTTACACAGACGGAGACCATCAGTCATCGGCTTTAAAATCAAACGCTTTTTTACACAGCCTGGCAGTGGAACAAGTGTAATTTTGCTACCTAATAACAACATAAAAATCATTACCGTGAAAAATTTTTCCATACTATTTGCTTTTTCTATTTGGTGTGCCGCTTCCTCTTTTGCTCAAAATACAGATAACCCGCTATCCTTTATGATTGGTAAATGGAAAGGCAGCGGATATATGATGACGCGGGAAGGAAAACAGTTTACCAACATTACAGAAAGTGTAGTGTGTAAATCAGACTGTGCCGTTTTATCCGTTGAAGGCAAAGGAACCAAACAAGACTCACTTACTAACAAAGAAATAATCGTTCACGATGCTTTTGGCGTGATATCAAATGACTTGAAAAACAATAAGTGGGTAATGAGAGCATATAAAAAAGGAGAGGTGATTGATGCCGAAATAGTGATGGTGAGCGAAAAAATAATCCGATGGGAATTACCCATTCCTAACAACGGCGGCACTATGCGATTTACTACCGACTTTACCACAAAAGATAAATGGAAAGGCACCGGGGAATACAGCAGAGACGGTAAAAGCTGGATGGTGATGATGCAAACAGATTTGACCAAAGTATCTGATTAAAAGGTTTATCAAGGTATGATTTTAATTAATCCGCATTAGTGTGTTTCAACCGTAAACGGGCAACCGTGTTTTTAGCATAGGGAGCTGGGGATAGGGTATTGATAAAATGCAAATGAAAGAAGATAAAATCATGACTTTACACCCCCTGGGTAAAAAGGGTGTAAACATTTCCCTTGCTAAATACGAGCAAGTAAAAAAGTTCATATTGGATACTATTCGTACAAAGAAAGAAATCACCTTCGAACTTCTTACTGACCTCGCTGTTTCAAAACTCGAAGGCAAATTGGAAGGGAAAATAATGTGGTATGTGGTTACGGTAAAACTAGACCTGGAAGCAAGGAAAATAATAGAGCGCATCCCCGGATCAAGCCCACATAAATTAAGACTAGCTAAACCGACCTAGCTGAATATCGTATACATTCTTTACAGAATCAATGAATCCTAGCCCGGGCGCATACCTTGTATTGGATAATTCTCAAAAAGGCATCAGGTATTTTTTATTTTCTCATCTGATCGAAACTACAGATTCATCTGCCTGAAAGTTAAATTAATTCTTCCATCCTGTATCTTTTTCGACTTGGGTATGGAATGCAACCAATGAGACTGAGTACAGCCTTTCATTACCAACAGACTGCCATTTTCTAGAAATACAGTAATTTTTTCTTTAGTGTTTCTGTGTTTTAATAAAAATTTTCTTTCGGCACCAAAGCTGAGTGAAGCAATACAACCGTCTTTTGAAAGCTCTTTTTCGTCGTCACTATGCCAGGCCATGCCCTCATGGCCATCATGATACAAATTGAGCAAACAGGAGTTGTATTTTTCGTGAGTGATTTTTTCTACGATGGTTTTAAGCCTGGTTAAGTAATCGGTCCACGGTATTGCTTTCTTCGTGGTATTGGAGTATTTGTATTCAATGTTTGTATCTGCATACCAGGCGACTTTTCTTTTAGTGATGATGTGCTTGCCGAAAATAACAGCTTCATCGTGTTTCCAGGTGATAGTAGAAAAAAGAGTATCATATATCACGGTAAGATCTGCAGAATTGAATATTTTTCCATAATAATGTACCACACCATCCCCGGGCAATAGATTTTCATATGTTGAACAATCTTTATTATTCAAATTCGTTTCCATTCTTTGAATTTTAGCTTTAGACAATGACCACAAGGCCGGTATCCGGAAGCAATAGCCTCTTTTTCAGACCTAAAAAAAACCCGGTTTTTACGCTTCATACGTTTACCAGAATTACAATTTAGTGTTCCATATAATTTTAATCGTCGGTTTCCGCCTAACACTACTTCCTTTTCTTTTATTTTCCTGATCAAAGTGACCGGGTCGATTTCTATGTGAGGTATCATTGAAGGAATTAATATGATGTTGAGAAAAATAAAGCCCAAATGGTTTTTATTTCAAAGTGGGCTATGTATATCGGTATATTTATTTTGGCTAGCTTCCCATCCTAAGATCGCTGCTTTCCGGGTACTGCCCCACCTATATCCTCCAATCTCTCCGGTAGATTGTATTACCCGGTGACAGGGAATCAGGAAAGCCACGGGGTTAGATCCAATGGCTGTACCCACTGCCCTGGAGGCATTTGGTTTTTCTATGGTATGAGCAATAGTTCCATAGGTACTGAGATGGCCTGTGGGAATAGTTAACAATGCCTGCCATACTTTGAGTTGGAAGTCACTGCCTTTTAAATGCAATTTTATTTGATTTAGCTTAGTCCAGTCATGCTGAAATATAAATAATGCGTTTTGTTGTATCCTATCCAGTCTTTGTTCATACCGCGCATGAGGAAAATGATTTTTAAGTAAAGTCAGGGCATGATCATCGCTTTCCTTACAAAAAGCCATATAACAGATCCCTTTGTTGGTGGATGCAATGATGATGTTTCCAAAAGGGCTTTCTGCAAAACTGTAGTGGATAGATAAGTTTTTGCCGCCCTGTTTATATTCAGCGGGGGTCATGCCTTCTATATTTATAAACAGATCGTGCAGGCGGCCGGTACCGGATAGTCCGGATTCAAATGCAGTTACCGATAATGTACTTTGTCGCTCTTTAAGCATCTTCTTTGCATGTTCTATACTGATGTACTGCAGAAATTTCTTAGGACTGGTACCGGCCCATTCGGTAAACAATCGCTGGAAATGAAATGGGCTAAGGTGTATTTTTTTGGCCACTTCGTTGAGATCCGGTTGTGATTTAAAATGGGTTCGGATGTAGTCTATAGCCTCTGCTATGCGATCGTAATTAATGTCGGACTGATTCATTTGACCTGTTTATGAGTACAAAGATGATGAGATTACTCACGAAATTATACCCGGAACTTGCGGTAATTAAAATTGCTTTTTAATCAACCCATGTCCGCTTCAAAACAAAAACGGTTGACAAAACAAAAAACCAGTACTTTGCAGCCTTCAAAACACATTAAATTTTTAGAATTATGCTATTTATAAATGTTGGCAAGAAAAACAATCCTATTTTACTCGTAGTGTTTCTTTCTATTGGTTGCGTTTTCAGCAGTTTTTCGCAGAATGAACTGAAATTTGAAATAAATAAAGTTCTGCCCTTCAATTCAATAGAGGAAAATAAATTGGGTAAAATAAACACGCTTACTGATTTGAATAAACGGTATCCCTCCTCCTGGATAAAAGAATATATTTCGGTTGAAATTTCAGCTTATAAAAATGGAATCAAGACAAAGGCTTTGGGTATAAACGAGGTATTAAATCAAAACCAAAAAGAGCTGATACGATTGGCAGACCGTAGAAGCGATATTGATGTGATCGTAAAGTATCTGCCTGAAAATTCTTTGAAAAACAACACCTTGAAACAATACGATTTTAAGGTTACGATCATGCCGGATAAAAGTGCTGCTTATAGCAAAGGCGAAGATCAATTGATACAATATCTTCAAAAAAACAGCATAGCCAATATCGAGTCAGGAAATTTTACGGGTTATGATTTGACTGCCATTAAATTTACCATTACCGAACAAGGTCATATTACGGACATACAGGTTGCTTTACCATCAAAAGATCCAAAAATTGACGAAATGCTGGTTAGCGCTGTTTCAAAAATGCCAAGCTGGAAACCAGCAGAGTTTTCTAACGGTTTAAAAGTCAAACAAAACTTTGTGCTGACCATCGGAAACACAGAGAATTGTATGGTCAATCTTTTGAATATCCGGCCAATTGAATAAAATAGCAGTATGAGGCTGTTTTGATTCATAGAATTTCAACTATTTGCAGCTATTTAAGACTATCCTTGTACATTCCTGTTTGGACCCCATATTCTTTTTCTTTCTACTGGTTATCCAAACCATTGAATTCATAATAAGGCTAATCTGCTGTTCATCAATCTCAAGAGATGGAGATTTTATTTATTCAAAACTGGTCCCGAGGCATTCAGGTAACGAGCATTGACTTAAGGTGGATAGATATCATTAAAAATATTTTATGGTCTGTCTGTGATTTTTTCCTACTTTCTGCGAATAATGATGTAAAAACAAGGCATTTTGAAAGCAGACAAAGAAAAGTTTATCGCCCTGATAGATCAGAATAAAAAAATCATCTATAAAGTATGCAACCTGTATTGCAAACAGGCAGACAGCCGTGAAGATCTGGCTCAGGAAATTACACTCCAGCTTTGGAGAGCCTTTCCTTCGTTTGATGCCAATTACAAACTAAGTACCTGGATGTACAAAATAGCATTGAATGTGGCCATCAGTTTTTACCGTCAGGAGAAAAGAAGGATCAAAAATGCAATACCCCTGGAAAATGAAATTTTTATCCTGTCTCCGGACCAGGATGAAAGCGACACCAAAGAATCCACCATAACACTTTTACATAAATACATAAACCAATTGGATGAGCTGAATAAATCCATCATGTTATTATTATTGGAAGAGTTCAGTTACAAAGAAATAGCCGATATCACGGGTATCACGGAAACCAATGTGGCTACTAAAATCAACCGGATAAAACAATCATTAAAAGAAAATTTTAAAAATCAATCAATATAAAACCATATGGAATTAGAAACGATAAAACAAATCTGGAAGACTTACGATCAAAAACTGGATCAGCACCTGCAGGTGAATAAATCCTTTTTAAAAGAAGTGAGTTTTGACACGATAAAATCAAAACTATGGGCATTCCGACTTGAACAGGTTTTGTCGTTATTGGCAGGAATCGCTTTTTTATCCTTCTTTTCCAGGCACATGGTACTCAGCTTTCCGGATTGGAAATATTTTATACCATTGCTTATACTGTTTGTGCTCGCTCTTTCAGAGGTGGTGACCAGCTGCTATTATTTAATCACCCTTTCCACGATAAGATTAGACACTCCTATTCTGCAGGCACAGAAAAAAATACATCAGATCATCCGCTATCAAAAATGGGAAGCTAATTTATTATATATACTCATTCCTTTATTCTGGCCATTGATATTAATTGTATTTTCAAAAATAATGGGCATGGATATATTCAGGTTTATGTCTTTTCAAATGTGGATGTGGAATATAGCCGGCAGTATACTCATAGCTATGCTGATTGTATGGTTTATAAAAAAATACCCCGATCAGGGACTGGCAGAAGCAGAAGCATTTTTAAAGGAGATAAGGCGATTTGAAGAATAAGCACGCCCTTAGTCATTTTTGACTCGTATTAAAAAAGGTATACAGAATTACGTGGTCAGCTTAATACTTTATAGGCTGCAATAGGCTTGGCTTTATTTTTTAAAACCACATCACCTACCCGCTGCAGATTAAATGAATGCTTTACTTTTTCGTAGCAGGATTCGGGTATGATGATTTCATTTTCGCGGGCAATGGACTGCAATCTTTTGGCCGTATTGACCACATCACCCACTACGGTGTAGTCGAGTCTTTTTATTTCAGCAGACCCGATATTTCCGGAAATCACCTCACCACTATTGATGCCAATGGCGACACCAGGATGATATTTTTTTAAACCCAGCGGCTCTATTTTTTCGATCGCCTCCAGGATGCGTAGCGAAGCTTCAATAGCTTTATCCAGATGATATTCATCTTTAAACACCCCCATTACTTCGTCGCCGATAAATTTGTCTATATAGCCACCGTGCTTTATTATTTCTTTGCATATCGTATCCAGGTAGGTGTTGAGCAGGTTGATTACGGCATCGGGGGTTTCATTTTCGGTAATGGCAGTAAACCCGGTAATGTCTACAAACATCACCGTTGCCTCTACGATTTCATTTACCAGCAGTGATTTTTCATATTCTTTTCTATTCATAAAATGCAATACAGACTCATCTACATACATTTTTAGAATATTATTTTCTTTAAAAGCCTTGAGGGTAGCTTTGAGCTGGGCTACATAAGTGATGGTCTTTTCGATGGTAAGCTCCAGGTCTTCAAAATTAACTGGTTTGGTGATGAAGTCAAATGCCCCTTTATTCATCGCAGTGCGAATATTGGACATATCACCATAGGCTGAAATGATTACGGTCTTCAGCAAAGGATGCATACTTTTTAACTCCGCCAAAAGAGTAAGACCATCCATCTCCGGCATATTGATATCACTCAGCACGATATCGAGATCCGGGTTTTGTTTTATTTTTTCGAGTGCATCTCTGCCATTAAATGCAAATACAAATTGATAGACCTCTTCCCGTATTTGTTTTCTAAACTTCTGCTTTATCAGCGATTCGAGATCCGGCTCGTCATCTGCTACCAATATCTTGGTCGTAGTCATACCGCCAATTTAGTTAATTTTTCTTTGAGTGAAGGAAAATCAAGCGGTTTATTCAAAAAATCATCAGCCCCCAGTGATGTAGCTCTTTGTTTGGTATCGGGATCACCATAAGCTGTGATCATCATTACAATCGGGGGTGGGGTGGGATGCTCTTTTTTTATACGGTCAAGCAGTTCCAGCCCCGACATACCGGGCATATTGATGTCACTGAGTATCAATACGGCTTCGGATCCAAAATTAGAGAGTACCTGCAGCGCTTGCTCACCCGAAGTGGCAAATGTAAAATCGTAATCCCCTGCTTTTATTTCTTTTCTAAACCGCTGTATAAAAAGATCCTGCACATCGAGTTCGTCGTCCACCACTAAAATTTTAGTTCCCATTTACTTGCTTTTGGAAGCATAAAAATAGGAATTAATCCGGGATCATTCATTGGAATTTGAGCTGAAGAGAGTTCTATTTGCAAAAATTAATAAGTAATAGCTGAAGCCTATGCTCCCGTAGAACGACCTTTAGGCTGTTACTAAATGATAATTTGTTTGATCTGCATTTCACAGGCTGAAGCCTATGCTACCGTAGAACGGCCTTTAGG
>CAYNIG010000001.1:13631-61193 GCA_964396995.1 uncultured Saprospiraceae bacterium
CTGTTACTAAATGATAATTTGTTTGATCTGCATTCCACAGGCTGAAGCCTATGCTCCCGTAGAACGGCCTTTAGGCTGTTACTAAATGATAATTTGTTTGATCTGCATTCCACAGGCTGAAGCCTATGCTACCGTAGAACGACCTTTAGGCTGTTATTAAATGATAATTTGTTTGATCTGCATTCCACAGGCTGAAGCCTATGCTACCGTAGAACGACCTTTAGGCTGTTATTAAATGATAATTTGTTTGATCTGCATTCCACAGGCTGAAGCCTATGCTACGGCTTTTTAGATCCGCTTTTCCATTTATTCAATCGGGCAATGACATCATTAAATATAGAGGTCAAAGTCAATATGATATCAAGGTTGAGTATCTTATCAGACTTGAGCAGTTCAGCCTGGCGGCGGATTTTTTCAATAGCGTGTTTTTCGGACATGGGTAAAGAGAGTTTTATGGCTGATCGTAGTGATATAGCCTTAAGTGTAATCAGGCTTTAGAATGTTACGCGGAAAGATCTGTTTTGAAACTACTTTTACTTTTTATGAGATATCGCCACATGGAATTCCCAAATTGGCGATATCCGGGTTTCGTTAATGCTTCGAGATAAAAATAGTCGGTGATTCAAAACTCCCTACCACCCGGGCACCAGATTTAAGCCAAATGCCCCTTTAGCTCCTTTTAATAACGGAATGGCATAATATGGCTCTACGATGATGGCGCCGAAAAGATTGATGCGGGCAGCCAATCCTGTACTCACCACACCACGTTTGAAAGTAAGGTCATTAGTGCCAAAAGGAGAGGTCTTGGTAAAACTTATCTGATCAAACCGATCATAGGCTACACCTACATCAACAAATGCGGATAACTCTGAAAACAGATAGCCTGATTTCACTAAAGCCAATTTCTCCGGGCCTGTAAAGGGAAGTCTCACTTCAAAATTACCCATCAATAGTTTTTGACCGCTGAGGTGATCAAAGGTAAGATTGTATTGGCTGGCGATTTTATCTAATTGAGTATAATAAAAACCGTGTACGAATCCCATATTTCCTATTAAGATAGGACTAAAATTATTTGCACTCTGACCGTACCGGGCATGATGCATTCCCCTCACAGCTATCGTCACCGGTTTAAGTCGCCAGTATTTTCTATAATCGGCGGTCGTGGCAAAAAAATCGTATCCGCTAAAATACTTTTCTATCTCAAAACGGCAACGGTAACCTACCAATGGAGAAGCCATACCGAAATAGGAATTGTCCCCTACATAAGCCAGGCCGGTATTGAAAAATCCACCACGTTGTATATAATATCCTCCGATATTGATCAGATCTTGCTCTAGCGGTATACGCTCCCGACGACCCTGATCGATATACTGAAAAGTAAATGGATCATAATAGGTGGGATATCTGTCTAACCGGAAAGATCGGTAGTTGCCGGATAAAGTAGTTTCGAATCGCTGGGTCGTAGAGAGTGGAAACTGAGCAAACACTCCGGCCTGATCTTCGTATATCCTTAGTATATCGAGATCTTCCCGCAGCACTTCAAAACTTTGATTATTTCCAAATCGCAGTGTATCCAGGCTATAATTCACACCACCTGTCTGAAAAGGAATATGAGATAGGGTACCGCCCCAGGCTATTTTTTTCTTGGAGTTTATATAGGTTATTTGTCCGCCAAAATCATAGATCTCACCATTCAGGGCGAGGTTAGAAAAGATCTGATGATTTCCAAACAGATCAGAAAACAACATTTGTACACCACCGGCGAGACCGGTACGCGTGCCAAAGCTTCCGGTACCCACTCCAAGACCGGTACTGCCACCGATATAATCCAGTTTAAATCTGTTTACTACAGGTTGCTCTCTGAATCGCTCTTTGTATTTTGATGCTTCCTGTGGTAGTTGGCTAAACCCATCCGCTTTGTCCAGATTGGCTGATACAATATTGGTCTGACCCATATTGGCAAAGGGTAAGGTACCCGGTGTCTGGTCTACATCCGAAGGATCAACCTCTCTGTTGATAAACCGCTCCTGGCTTGAAGTCAGTATAGTAAATGCATTCTTTGCATAATACGAATACACGATCTTGTCTTTTTTGCGGGATACAGATAAGGCAGGTGAATATTCAGTGATGCCGGATATACCAGAAAGATAGTTGGTCATCTGAAATATCTTGTCATTGCTGATTTCATACCGGTACATATTTCTGAACCCATCGCGATCAGATAAGAAATAAATATTGCCATCATCATCGTGTTCGGGATTGAGATTATTGGCGCCATAGAAAAAATCAAGCTCACGGGCTGATCCGGTAGCCAGGTCCAGTAAGCCGATATTCATAGTGAACTTACCGTTTTTACGACCTCTGGTCATGCTGATCTTATCAGTTGCAAATGCGAGTGTCTTACCGTCAGATGAAAAATTGGGTTGTATCTCACTATAGATATCATTGGTGAGTCTTTTCAGTTTTTTTGTACGTATTTCATACTGGTATAAATCGGTCTGACCTTGTGATAAGCCGGCGAATACTATGCTTTTACCATCCGGACTCCAGGCAGGATTGGCTATGGCAGGAACATCTTTAAATTTGATTTCATCTTTGGTCTTGCCATTGGTCACATCTTTAATCACAATAGCATTAGTCCCTTTTTTATAAGCGACAATGGCAAACTGCTTGCTGTCCGGGCTCCATGTACCACTTGATTCCAGGTAATTAAGATCATCGAGGTGTCCTTCTTTTGTGGTACTGAGTACTTTTCGGATGATCTTTCCTGAATTGGCATCAGCTAAAAACAAATCGGTAGAAAACAAATCCCGCTCAGATAAGAATACAATGTATTTACCATTGGGGCTGAGAACCGGAGATACATTCAGTCTGCCCCCATTTTCATTATTTATCAAAGTTTTACCTATGAGCCTTTCTTTTTTATCATCGAGAAAAGGTTCGTAATAAGTTTTGATACTGTTTACAAATCGCTCTGAAAGTTGATCGGCAGTGAGGCCCAGGGTAATCGCACTGGCGGTTTCAAGACCATACACAGCAGTATTGTAAAATAAATTACGGATGATGTCATCGCCATACAATCCTGCTATTACCGCCCAGAAAGCTTCACCATACCGGTAAGGAAAATAGCGGGGATTTTCTAATTTTTTAAAATTGGGCACATCATCATTCAATACGGCATCGCGCATCCACATAGCAGTGAAAGGATCTACCCTGCCCAGCGACATGTATTCAGCAAGACCCTCGACCATCCATAGTGGAAGGTTTTGCAGATTTTTTATAGAAGACGAATCACCATTGATCACCAGGTCATATTGAAAGGCGTGTACCAATTCATGGCCAAGTACATGCCAGGTCTGCTGATTGGTCATAGTGAAAGGAAATACTACTCTGTTGCGAAATGCTTCAGTGACACCGCCGGTGCCGACACCGATTTCGCCGGAGATGGCATTGGTTTGCTGAAAGTCGGCATGATCGTTATATAATAAAATCGGATTTTTTGTATAAAAAGAATCTCTCAATACTTTTTGGTGCATTTTGTACCATTGTTCGGACCAGAGGGCTATCCGGTCCAGTGCATCTTTGTTTTCGAGATAGTGATAAATACTGAAATAGGGAGTTTCGTACAGTTTGTAATTAAAGGATTTGTAATGAGGCTTGTTTCTGCCAAAATATTGTGCTTCCAGGATAGTAGACATCATCAATGCCAACATCAAAATCGGGTATATTCCCAGGGACTTAATTCGAATTTTCATAAACCAGCAATTTACTACTTATTTTAACTTAAAATCGGGCGAAATTGATCTTTAAAAAGCACTTAATTTTTTTAACTCTCCATTAAATCTTCCTTAAGAGTGGTCCTTCCGGGCCCAAAAGGAATATGGTTTAAGAATTTCGCTCGATACAATAAGAATTCTGTTAAATAAAACACATAGGTATACCGTTAATTTCTAAATAAAAACAAGCATTTTTATTTGTTTGCAGAGGCGTCTCGAGATCCCGTACATTCCAGCACTGTCTGGATTGGGACTTTACTTTTTTTATTTTGCGGAAAGGTCATCTTGATATTGGAGCGATATCAGATGAGTTTATAAATCTGCTTGATTTATTTTTTCCACTATCGTCTATACAAACTTTCCAATATTCATCCACAGCATCACGAAAATCTTTTTCCAGAGCCAAACCCGTTTTACTTTCATCGGGGATCGGTTTGTATCTTGTGTTCTCAACTCATAACGGTTATTTAATGAAAAGATTATTCGTCTTATTTATTATATGTATACTCATTTCTTTTAGTTGGAATGCATGTCAGCCGAAAGAAGAATCAATTAAACAGGCAAAAACGTATCCAAATTGGGAGGGTATTACAAACATGTTGATGGAGAGAAGCAAGTTATCACCCGGTGAAAAAGTAATCTTGGTTTCTAAGCCTGGCGACTTTGATTCGCTCGTCACTATCTTAGCTGAGAAAATTAATAAGAGAGGAGCAATCTATCTAGGCACTTTTACAGTTGATTCCTTCCTGAAACCTGCCGTATGGGAAACCGATTTTGTAAAACAGGCAACAGGAAAAAGTGAGGAAGAACTGACAGATTATTTTAAACAGGTAGATCTGGGCATCATGTTACCCGGAGCGGCCCCTGATCACCTACCGTACGCATCCATGCAAAATGTATTAAATCAGAATAAAGGAAGAACAATTCATTTCCATTGGTCAGGGGCATACGATGTATACGGATCTCCTATTCCAATCGATAGCAGTATAAACGAATATTATCAAAAAGTATTACTCGAAACAGAGTATCAGAAACTCGGACAATTACAGAGAAATTTTGAAGAAGCTATTAGAAAAGATTGGATTAGTGTAACTACACCGCTAGGTACGAATATTAAATTTAAAATAGGTACCAGACCAGTTACAAAACAAGATGGTGATGCATCATCCACACGAGAAACACCTCGCAATTTGATAGACCGCGAGATAGAACTACCTGCAGGAGCTATTCGTGTAGCACCCGAAGAGAATACAGTCGAAGGCAAGATTGCATTTCCTAATTCTATATGGAATGGTCAAAATGTAGAAGGATTAATATTGACATTTCAGGAAGGAAAAGTGGTTGATATCAAAGCCACGCTGGGAGTAGATGCCGTCAAAGCTGAGCTGGATGCCGCAGGAGAAGCCGGACATTCATTCCGTGAATTTGCCATGGGTTTTAATCCTATGTTAGCCATACCTACAGTAAAACCCTGGATTCCTTATTATGGGTATGGGGCTGGTGTAGTGAGATTGTCGCTGGGAGACAATTCTGAATTGGGTGGCAATGTCAAAGGTGATTATGTAAGATGGAATTTTTTTATAGATGCAACGGTGCAGGTAGGCAACGAAACTTGGGTAAAGGACGGTAAATTGCTGATTGGTAATAGTAGGTAAGAACCTATATACAGGTCTGCAGAAAAGTCAACGGAAGTTGTTAAAGCAATCGATGATGGTTTACATGAAACTGCCCGGGATGCATTAAATTCAAAAACTAAAAACAAGGAGTCACAGGTGCATGCATCATAATCACATCGGTATAGTTGATATTTAATTCGCTAACCTCTCCATTAAAAAAAAAGAATTAGTATGCATGGTGCGGGGTACTGTAGGTGAAACAAAGCAATCACCTTGCTTTCACCAGAGAGAGCCACTATAAATGGATTGAGGATTGCCTGAATTACAGGAGCAGAAAAGAGTGTATTAAAAAAAAATCAATTAAAATAGTTTATTCAGATTAGCTTAATTTTGGAATTCCAAATCCAATAAGGTTGAAGCAATTTCTTGTATTATTTATTCTGATTCACAGCGTACGTGTATCTGCTCAGGATGATCCATTGACTTATTTCAATAAAGGAAATGACCTCATGACCGCTAAAGACTATCAGAATGCGATAAATGCATTTGACAAAGCGATTGAATTGGATCCTAATCTATATTATATCTATGCCAGCAGAGCAGAAGCTAAAGTGGAGCTGGGTGATTATAAAAGTGCATTAGCAGACTACAATTCATATAAAAAACTGGTCGAAGACCTCAACCTGTTGGGGGACCCCGAGATCATGGAAAAACGACAAAAGCTAATCAATTTGTTTCCCTCTACTGCAGCCGCTGCTGCTAACGGTAACCCTGATTCGGACCTCGAATCAGCCTTAGTGATTAATTCAAATGAACAATTAAAAGCTTTGTTTTACAGGGCAAAGCTAAAATTTGAATCGGGTGAATACAATGCAGCATTGCGGGATTTTACATTGGCCATTACCACCGACTCCTCCTTTGCCGATGCCTATAATGCCCGCGGATTTACTTTCCTCAAAATGCGGAATATGCAGGCAGCCTACGATGATTTTGGCCAGGCTATCCACCTCAATCCTAATTTGTATATGGCCTATGTGGGTAGAGGTGAGGTAAAAGACAAACTTAGAAATTTTGTCGGAGCTATTGAAGATTATGAAGCGGCAATAAAACTAGCTCCTGGCAAATACAATGCCTATTACGATCGTGCTTTGTCCTGGTTTAATCAGAAAAATTTTATCAAAGCAGAAGAAGACTTCAGTACCGTGATCAAACTAAATGCAAAACACGAGAAAGCGTTTTTTAATCGCGGTGTTACCAAAATCAATCTGCGCAGATATACCGAAGCTTGTTTAGATTTTAAGACGGCTCAGTCACTGGGACACACCCAGGTAGCAGAGTATCTTGCCAGATTCTGTAAATAAGCAGCAGCAATTCTGATCCATGGAAATACTCCCCGTTTTCCTATTTTTATCCCAAGAATAGTTCAATACATCAATTTATGCGTTTATTATTGCCTTTTATGGTCTTAGCCTGTTTATGCACATCCTGTATGAATAAAGAAAAAACAGCCAGTGTGAACAAACCGCCCATATCCATCATCACTTTAGACCCCGGGCATTTCCACGCAGCATTAGTACAAAAGTCGATGTATCCTGAGGTGGACAGCAATGTATATGTCTATTCTGCCGGTGGTAGTGACCTGGACCTTCATTTACAACGTATACATAATTACAATTCCCGCCCTGACAATCCTACCCATTGGAATGAAATAGTATATACCGGCAACGACTATCTTGAAAAAATGATCTCAGAGAAAAAAGGAAACCTGGTGGTGATTTCCGGTAACAATAAATTCAAAGCAGATAATATATCCAAATCACTGGCTGCAGGATTGCATGTGTTTGCCGATAAACCGATGATTATACAACAAGAAGACTTTGAAAAACTGAAAGCCGCATTTGATATTGCCCAAAAACAAAATGTGCAGCTCTACGATATCATGACTGAACGGTATGAAGTCACCAATGCCCTGCAACGGATATTTTCGATGAATAAAAAAATATTTGGTAAACTCGAGAAAGGCACACCTGAAAACCCGGCAATCACCAAAGAAAGTGTCCATCATTTTTACAAATTTGTATCGGGCAATGTATTGGTACGGCCACAGTGGTTTATGGATATACAGCAGCAAGGCGAAGGGCTGGTAGATGTGATGACCCACCTGGTAGATTTGGTACAATGGGAATGTTTTCCGGATCAGATCATCGATACACAGAATATACAGATACATCGTTCGCTTCGCTGGCCTACCAAAATGAGCCTTACCCAATTTAATACCATTACTAAATCCAATGGCTTTCCCGATTATCTGAAAAGCAGCCTCGTCTCCGATACCTTGCTCCCTGTCTACTCCAATGGCGAAATCATATACAAGATCAATGATGTATATGCCAAAACTTCGGTGATCTGGAATTACCAGGCTCCGGAAGGTACAGGAGATACACACTATTCCATCATGAAGGGCTCTGTATCACACCTGGAGATAAGACAAGGTAAAGAAGAAAACTACAAGCCCGTATTGTATATATTACCCCAATCCAAAATCGATTCGAATTACATCAATGAAATAAATGCCCTGTTAAAATCTTTAGAACAGCCATGGCCGGGGCTTACGGCAGAAAATTTGATCAGCGGAATACGGATCAATATACCCGCAGCCGTACAGGTAGGCCACGAAGCCCATTTTGCCCAGGTAATGGAAAAATATCTGGATTATTTAAAAAATAAAAATATGCCTGCCTGGGAAGTGCCGAATATGATTGCGAAGTATTATACTACGACTAAAGGATTGTCGATGGCGGTGGAAAAATGAAAGCAGACTGATTATAATTTTTTTTTAACCTTATTGGAGGGAGGTGTCATTCACAAAATTATCAATGTAGAGGGTTGGTTGTGCTTTGAAGAACAGGAATGGCACCCTGCATATTTTACACCAAAGACAAGTAACAGACTTACATTTTTTTTAAAACTAAAATGGATATGATTATTGAAAGTGTTGAGCCTTCCTTCAAGTTGCCTAAAATTACAAGGCCAGAAAAATGAACCAATGTTCGATTTAGCACTTCAGCCCCGCTTTTGGCAATACCGTGTTACCTGCCGTTATTTCTGTCCACCAAATGCCTTTCTTAATGCTGTTACTCTTTGTCTAATGCTTTCTTGCGTTATGCCACTTTTTTCAATGATGTCGTAAGCGTGAATGGTTCCTTTTGTTTGGTTCATTTCTACTTCTATGTTTATTTCTTTTAATTTTTGTGCATACAAAATTGCTTCGTCTCGCAAACAATCAAATTCAGCCGTTTCAATGTATGTAGGTGGTAGACCTTTTAAGTCTGTTCTTTGTAATGATGAAACGTATTTGGGTAAATTATTTCTGTCCAATCCTTTCAAATAAACATCCCACATAAGCTTTGAACTTGGTGCATTCCAAAGTGGTGTGTCCTGAAATGTTTGCATAGAAGCTGTGCTTAAAGTATGGTCGCAAACTGGGTATATCAAAAGTTGAAAGCGTAATTTTATTTCTTGTCGATCTATTGCCATTTGTGCAACGCAGGACGCTAAATTTCCACCTGCACTATCACCACCAATTGCCATTCTGCTTTTGTCAATTCCAAGTATTTTATAATTGTCATTCGCCCATTTTAAAGTGGAGTAACAGTCTTCCAAACTTGTCGGAAATGGATTATTCAAACTCACTCTATAATGAGGAAAAACGACAATACAATTTGCTTTTTCGGCATATTCAAACATCATTTTCTTATGTACTTGTGCCGCTTCAATAAAAAATCCACCACCGTGGCAATACACCAAACAAGATGCATTTGCTTGAATATCTTTTGGTTTGAATACCAAAACTTCAATGTCGATGTTCTCAAAACCTTTTATTTTATGAGAAGCTATTTCAATGCTTTGTGGTGCTTTGGTGGATTTAAAATGCCACTTAAATAAAGCGTTATACGCAGGTATCTGCCATTTTTTAGTGTTAGGAAAAAAACGAAGGATTGCAAAGTCTTTATGAATATTGTATTTAGCCATATTAATTAATTCATTAAAGATGAAAGAAAGCCAATAGTGATAAGTGTTTCTACCACTGTTGAAACTAAAATTCCTTTGCTAACTCTACCGCCTTTCAACTCATACAAACCTGAAATGGCTAAAAGTCCTGTGATTACAGCTCCACCAATAGCTATTGCTTCTGTGGTTGGCATACTTTTTCTCGCTAAAAATAGAATTGTGGAAAGGCCAAGATAAACCGACCCAATTCTTCGGGACATTACTTTGGCTTCATCGGGTGATTGCATTCCCCATTGTTTCAGCATTGATGTGCTTGAAAATAAAAAACCTAACCCCAAGCCAAATGTGGCGATTGCAGCAATTAATGCGATTGTTGTAAATGTCATATTTCTATTATTTTAAAATTTCGGTAAAAATAAGGGCAACATGTCAAACCTACAACATTAGAGCATAGTCTATGCTTTTAATTTATTTTTATATTCCCTATATTTGCGCCAAATTTTAATCTTATGCTAATAAATGAACTGTCAAAACGAACAGGTATTACTCATCATACGATTCGTTTTTATGAAAAATCGGGGCTAATCAAAGGTAAACGGCTTGAAAGTGTCAAGTCGAACAATTATTTTCATTATGATGAAGAAACAGTAGAAAAACTAAACCTAATAAAAGGTGCTAAATCTATTGGTTTTACAATTAGTGAGATTAGTAACCTAATTGATGCATGGTATGATAAGAAATTGTCAACGAAAGAGAAATTATCTGTCTGTGATGAAAAATTATTGTCAATCGAAAATAAAATCAAAGAGTTGAAACAAATGCAAAAATTGCTAAATCAATTGAAGAAAAATATTATTTCGTCAAAGTGTTAATAGTCTGTCTGTTGAGTGTCGGTCTATAATGGCAGGTAACTTCCAGATTGAAGAAGAAATTGAAAATCAATTTCTTGTGTGGGTTGTCTCTGACGGAGTCTGATAGGCTTGCCGCTCATCAGAGTCGTCAGATGGTTAATAAGAAAATTCTACTGAACCATCTCGGATTAATTTTAAAAAGCATTCATCCACAGCAGGTGTATGGCTTAGAATCTTGCTGAAAAATCACCACCGGAAATCTTTGGTATAGCCAAACCTCCCAAATCTGGACTGCTTCACTGGCTTTCACTTCAGACATATTTTATTGAGTTCGTAATGCCGTTACAGGATTAATCAGGGTAGCACGCCAGGCAGGAAGTAAAGCCGCCAGCATGGCAGATAAAGTCAGAAACAATGGAACGAGCACGTACGTAGTGATGTCCAGGATCCGAACTCCAAAGAGAATGCTTTCCAGACTTCGGGTGAGGATAAAAGAAAAACTGATCCCAATTACAATTCCCCAAAAGGAAAGCTGGGCTACCTGCTTTAATATCATTTGAAATATCCCTGCTTTATTCGCTCCCACTACTCGCCTTACCCCCAGCTCTTTTGTACGCTGGCTTACCATATAGCTCATTACACTAAAAATACCGACACCGGATAACATCATGGTAAGAAATGCAAGCAAAGAAAAAACGATGCCAGATATTCTGCTTTGCCACAGTTTTCGGTCAATGCGGTCTTCCATACTCATAAAGTCGAAAGTAGACTGGTCACCATCCACTGCCAGGATAGCCCGCCGGGCGGGTTCAACAAACTGCATGGCTGTCTGGGTAGTCTGAACTATAAAATATTGATTGCTGTACGGAGATTGCAGAGCCGACACGTATATATCATATCCTGCAGAACTCGTCAGATGATCATGTTTAACATCTTTCACCACTCCAACCACCGTCCGGTAAGAAGACTTGCTATCTAAAGTACCGCTTTTGATTCGTCTTCCTAAAGGATTTGTAGAGCCAAATAATTTTGTTGCGAGGCTCTGACTGATAATGGCCACCTGTGTGCTGGTGCTATCTTTATCAAATTCTGAAAATAATCTACCGGAAACTCGCGGGATTTTTAGTAGTGTAAAATAGTTTGAGCTTACAAACTGATAGTTCACGTATGGATTGCCAGCTTGTTCTTCCACTGACTGGCCTTCTAACGTGATGGCATCTTTAGTTTCGGAAATAGCAGCATTATCAGCTGCTGAAAGGGGAGGGTTGCTGTTGAGGGCTACCCCTTCTATGCCAGGAATGGCAGCAAGCCTGGCTAATGCCGTCTGGTAGAATACGTTTACTTTAGCCGGTTGTCCTCCATAGCTTCGCCAGGGCAGCGATACCCGAAAAGTGAGTTTTTTCCCGGGATCAAAGCCTAAGTCTACTTTCTGAAGGGCTAAAAAACTCTTCACCATTAAAGAAGCAGCTATTATAAGAACTACACCCAAGGCCATCTGGGCTACAACAAACGCTTTGCGTAAACGATGGCGGTGCTTGCCCCCTGAAGATCCTTTTGCCTCTTTGAGCACCTTCACAATATTAATAGCTGTCACTTTTAATGCAGGCATTAAACCTGCAAGAATCCCGGTAATCACCGAAAGCAAAAGGGCAAACAGCAGGGCGGTGGTATGAATGTTGATGTGCACCCAATGGGGCATATCCCCTTGCAAATAATCCTTGAGGGCATATAAGCACAGGGTAGCCAACCCGACACCCAGAATTCCTCCCATCAGCGAGAGGCTAACACTTTCTATAAGAAACTGACGGATCAAACTCCTGCGGCCGGCGCCCAGAATACTTCTTACACCCACCTCTTTATCCCGGCCAGCGGCATGGCTCAGCAGCAGGTTGGCAACATTCACACAGGCGATCAAAAGGAGAAAAAACACCGCACCGGAAAGGGCGTATAAGTAGGGTCGGATATTTCCAAGGTATAGATCACTTAGAGGTGTCAGACTCAATTGCAAGCCCATATTGGTGTTTGGATATTGAGAGGAAAGCATCAATCCCACTCTTTCCACCTCTCGTCTCGCTTGCGTTAGATTCACCCCTTGTCTGAGCCGTCCAAGACCTTTATAGGCTTTTGCTCCCCTGTCAGTCACATAAGAATCAGAGATCACCGCAGAACGGAAAAGATCACAAGCAAAAGGAAATGTAACTCCCTGTGGTAGTATACCAAACACCTGATAGCCATTGTAGGCATCCAGAGTAATGGATTGTCCAAGGATAGAAGGATCTTTGTCATATTTTCGTTCCCATAATTCATGGGTAAGCACAATACCAAAGCTGCGCCTGGTATCAAAGGCTGTTGGCCAGGGTTCGCCCAAAGCAAAATCGGATCCTAGTACTGTAAATAAGTTGCTGGTGCATAAAGTGGCGGGCAGTTCTTCGGGATCTCCCTGTCCGCTCATGTTATATTGAGCCCCCGGCACATAAGCAGCAATGTCTTCAAAAATGGTGGTGGTTTCCAGCAAATCCCGAATTTCCCGGAGGGATATACCCCCTTCTTCACCTCCGCGAATTGATTCAAGTATAACCAGCTTTCCGGCATCTTTGTAAGGTAAAGGACGCAACAGTAAAGCGTGTACGAAACTAAATATAGCTGTACTGCAACCAATGCCTAAAGCTAAAGTCAGTACAATTACTAAAGTGAATAAAGGTTTCTTCCGGAATTGCCGGAAAGCTTGCCTGATGTCGTAGCGAAGTTGCTCCATGTCGATAAAAATTTCAGTTATATTTTAACACGAACTTTGAAAAATCTCCTTTTCCTGTAAGACCATTTTATTTCTTAAGGTTATTGTTATGGTGTTTTCATTTTTTACCAGTAGCGCATAATGGTTAACTTCACTCATATCATTTACATTCTTGGTCACACTCAAGCTTAGTTTGTACATGATTGAGGAAGGTGGTTTTACCTGTTCCAAGAAAACTATCCAATACAGTAAATGGTAGTTTATTCATTTTTCTCAATTTTTAAATTTATAATTCTGAAACACAATTTCATATCAACTTTTTAAAGCATTTCTTTCAGTTGCCGGTTAGCTATTTTCATCAACCCGGTGCCCAGTATCATCATAAAGACGAAATAAGCCACTATTGAAAATGGGAGATTATTGCGGAAATAAGTAAACTCCGGCAAGCTCTTATATTCATTCTGTGAAAAAGAATTTCCGTGGAACAGTTTTCCGAAAAAGGTGCGTTGCAGCCCTTTATGAAGAGCTTCTGTTTCATTTGTAAAATGATGGAAAGCTGCTGCATCGTTATCAGCAAGTGCGGTAAGATAACCATCCGTACTGGCAGCCGGATTGATCAGGGTGCTCCAATTAGTAACCTGCTGCCTTTTCTCTACCTGGTGAAAGTATTGCTGCACAACGGGCCATCGCTCTTTATGCAGCAGCAAATGCCAGGCATGATAAACACGCAGGTAAAAGGCCGGTGAGGATGTGCCGGTATCGGCATTCCTATAAACTTCCTCTTCCTTTGCCAACTGTTTAATAAAACCTGCAGCAAACAAATTATCGCTATCGATCCTTGGATCTTGAGGTCGACGGGAAAATGAACTGACGGTTGTATTGTCAACCGGTACGGTGGCTGCCGCCAGTTTACTGATAACTACCGGTAACACAAAGCATACTGCAATCCAGGCTACTCCACTGACCAGAGCATTGTATGCTGTCGGGCGGCGCAAGGTGTTGATAAAATAAAACATCGAAAGCCAGAAACAGAGATAAACTGCAGCTGACAGAAAAAACAAGCCATCGCTCCATACAAAACCATGACCGAAGGTAGCCAGATTAATCACCAAACCTGCAATTGCAATGACTAAAAGTAGTGCAGTGGCCAGAAGGGCAACAGCAATAAGCTTAGTTTCCAACCATGCTTTTTCACTTATGCCTTGGGCGGCTATCAATCGCCAGTTGCCATTGTCCCTTTCCCCGGACAAAGCATTGAACAAAAGCAATAATATCATAAGGGGGAGCAGGTAAACAATCCAAAAGCTGATATCAAAATGGCCGGAGAGTGACCGCAACGGATTAGCAATTTCTGTTTGTTTCAACCATTGCATTTCAAAGTTCTCCGCAGCAAACAAATAATAATAAGGGAAAACATCACCCTGGCCAATATTAAAAATAGCTGTGGAAACCGGCAGTTTGAAAGAGGGCAGACGGGAGTTCCATAATCCCGGATTCAACCGGCTGCTCCTGCTATAGGCAGCTTTACCTTCTGCTGTAGTGGTGTCAGCGGAAATACCGGCTTTCATGGCATTCAATAAGCTATCGCTATGTTGACGAAAAGCACTGATGGTAACCGTTTTAGCCTTTTTATCGACATAGCCTTGGTACAAGGCGTACAATCCTGTGCAAAGAAAGAAGAGAAAAACAATCCAATTGCTTTTTCGTTTTCCAAATTGCTGCAGTTGTAAGCCGGTTAGTTGTTTAAATAATATATTTTGCTGATGCTTTTCCATTACCTGTAAAAATTTTTCCGACTGATAAAGAATAAACCTAAAATGGCAATAAGGGCCCAAAGCAATAGACCTATTCCTTCTGTTTTTACAAACCCCAAACGCCAGCGTAATGCCTGCGTAGGTGCTTCAAAGGCTTGTATGTCGTGGTATAAACTGTTCTTTACTTTGTAGTCTTTCCAACTTTCAGCACCCCATTTTGAGTTTTGCATCATATCCTCATTAAGGGTCTGCACAAATCTTCGACGGTAGGCTTCCGCATCCTGTTGAAAACGAATTTCGGTTTCGAGAGAAGCGTTGCTGGCTGCCATGCTCAGTGAACGCAACAGCATGGGCGGGCTTACCAGTGAGAACAATGATTGCATTTTCCTTTGATTTTCCAAAGTGTTGTAAATAGTTTTGAAATGCATGTCATATACATTGCTGCTATATTCTTCTGCACGCTGCATCACATAACCTTCAAAATTGAATTTTAAGTCTTGAACACTTTCAACGCCTTCGGCTTTCAACACCGAATCCTCAATACGCCTTGCCCGATCGCTGGCAACATCATGCCCGTTTAATCCGTTGGCAATATCTTCAGCCACTTTCTTTTTGAATTCATAATTGGTAGTGAGCGGATAAGCGTTTTCGCCGGCACTGGCAGCCCATTTGGGCAGAATGACACTGCTGATTATCCAGAACAACAGCAGAAGCGAAACCGATACGCCGGATGTATTTGCCAATGCTGAAACCATTGCACCTATACTGCACCAGATGATGTAGTACAGTAGATAGCTCAGCCACAAATATAGAAAAGCACCAACCGGCAGTCGCGATGAAAAAATAATGCCTCCTGCGGCTGCTGTCAGCAATAAATAAGCGGTGATGAAAGCGGCAAATAAGATGGTTGCCGCTGCTGTTTTGGCAAAAATGATTTGCCGCCCCGTAGCACCCTGAGCAAGATACAATGCATAAGTGCCGTTGAGTTTATCGGAAACCACCAGATTGAATGTTAGCAGAATGATTAAAAGTGGCACAATGAACTGGCATACGAAGGAAGGCGTGAACGTACCAAACCGGGCACCCGTATCTTTCTCCCCGCTTTCATTTAACAGGAAATCATTTTGCCGGTGCGGTTCCAGGTAAACAGATGTGCCGGTATAGGCTGTAAGGCCCGGATCGAACAGTGTCAGTACTGACGGTTGCTTGTAGACATAATTACCAAAATGTGCTGCTATATGCGGATGTTTCTCACCTTGCTGCAGCCATGCCATGCGTGAAGCTTCCTGCGCCGCTTTCCTATGTAAAAGTTTTTTGTGAGTATCGCCAAGCTGTAAAAAAAGAGCCAAAGCGCTCAACACTGCCAGCGTGGCAAAAAGCCAGACCGTGCGCCGGTCCCGCCGCCACATCCGCCATTCGTTTAATATAATTTGTTTTACCATAAAAAAAAGTAGCAACATCCTGTTGCAAGGGAAGCATAATCAGATTTTTTTAAAATAGTCATTTGCAGCAACGGTAGTATTTCATTTGGTGTTGTTACTTAAATTGTTTCCAGATACCACTTCTGCAGTTCATTCGCAGAAATTTTTGAAATAGCTAGTGTACAAACCAATTGACCTTGATTCATTATTCCAATATTGGTGCCTACATTAACCGCATTGAAAATGTCATGTGTGGCCATAAAAATGGTCTTGCCATCGGAAGCAAAATTGAGGTTGCTTAAGGCAACCATACCATTGTAAAAATTACCAAGCTGTGAAGCTTGTAATACAGGCATGAGAATATGTTTAAATAAAGGAAAGATGAATTGAAAACATCACTAACTGATAATGTTTATCAGTATGCGAAAGAAGAAAATCAAGCCGCTGAAGGTGGGCCTCTGTTAGATTGGCCGTTGCCGGGGTTGGCTATTTTTTTGAGTGAACTTAAATCAATAACCCTATTAAAGAAATGGATAGGGGAAAAATAAACAGTACTAGCATCGTTTAGGGCTATGGAATAGTGGTGAGAACATATTTTGCAATTATCATCAACAGCCTCATTGGATTCTTCCACAACTTGTGAATGTTGTTTAGTAACAATATTCTTTTCAAAAGTGCTTTTGTGGTGATGCCAATAAGAAACCGGTGTTGCTGTAAAAGCATACAATGCCAGCAGGAAGGCAGTTATAATTTTTTTATGCTTTTTTATTAACTTCAATTAATTGCTAATAGGCTTGTAAATATAAGGTTTATTGTAAAAAAATCAAACAGACTGTAAAATAGGAGATGTCGTTAAATTGATAAGGGAGTTACTGCTGAAATACTATACTATCCCCAATAAAAATTAATTCACTCCAGTCTGCGCCTTACATTACCAATATACCCGTTATCTTACCTATATTCTTTTTTTGACGGAATTTGAACTATGTGATTCAAAATGAGAACAGCAAGGCTGGCCCAAAAGCCAAACAGAAATTGCTCTACTCTTAAATGCAGGAACGACCAAAATGAAACCTTAGTTTAAATTGACTGAGCGATATCAGCCCCAAACCTTTATACACATTGGCTATTTAGATTAATTTTGATTGTACTTATACATTGCTTCTCCGGTGAAAGACAAACTAATAAACGTACTCTTGACTATTACATCACTTTTTGGTTACCTGGAATGGGGTGGTGATAATAAAATGTTTCTATACCAGGCAATAGCGGATATTTTCAACAAAATATTTACTGCCCCGGCATCTGTTTTACATCCGTTTATTGTATTACCCCTGACCGGTATATTCATATTAATATGTACCCTGTTTCAGAAAATGCCTGGCAGGATTTTGACCTTTTTTGGTATAGGCTGTATCGGTTTGTTGTTGGCTTTTATGTGTGTGATCGGGGTAATAAGTCTAAACTACAAAATCATGCTTTCCACCGTGCCGTTTTTGGCGATGGCGACCTATACCATATTCAGGTACAAGAATAAAATGGTATCTCAGTAATTTTCAATTATTCTTTTATCCTCGTAAGTTTTATCTCTCCAAATTGATTCTTTAGCACGATTTCATCCTGGGAAGTAAGTTCACCGGTAGACTCCACTGTATTATCATTAAGCGATACTTTGTAAGAAAATTTATTTCCATCCACTTTACCATCATGTATGGGAAGTTCTCCGAAGGAGCTGGAAATGCTGCCTTTTAGTTCATTACCCGTTACTTCAAATTTGTATTTGAGTTCCATCATTTCACCGTTTTGATTCGGTCTTTTACCCAACCAGGTACCGGAAATGCCGGTCTGGCTCAATGCAGAAATAGAAACAAAAAGGAATGTGGTTAAAAAAAAGAATGGCTTCATAAATCTAAGTTTTTTTTATTTCAGTCAAATATAAACAGTATCTCCAAAAGCAAGACCACTCTGTAGCTATTACTACCGGATTTTTGCTATTGACTATCTTTGACTCCTATGCCCGGGTTATTATCTTTATTTCGAATTGTTTTACTTGCCATTTCAATAGCTAATCTTTCGGCTTTTCTTTTAGCCAGCAAGCACCCAATATCCTTTTCATTTTAGTAGACGATATGCGCTTTGATGATTATCATCTTGGGGGGCATAATTTTGTCGAGACCCCCAATATAGACCGGCTCGCGAAAGAAGGTGCGCAATTCAGAAATATGTACTACACCCTTATGCTCACCAAGCAGGGCGGCTTTTTTAACCGGGTAATATGCGCATCATAATGGAATCATAGATAATACCGCAAAAGATAAGCTCAATCATGAGTTTATGACCTTTCCGCGAATCTTGAAAGAAAAAGCCGGGTATCAAACTGCTTTCATCGGCAAATGGCATATGGGTAATGACGATTCAAAACGACCGGGATTTGATTACTGGATAGGTATGCCCGGTCAGGGCGAAGCCATTGATCCACTGTTAAATATAAATGGAATACGGCAGCGGGTAAAAGGATATGTAACGGATTTGTTTACTGGTTACGCAATTGATTTCCTGGAAAAAAAAGCGGATAAATCCGTTGTTTTATACTTATCGCACAAAGCTTTACACCCCAATGTAATACAACGCGATGACGGATCGTTAGTCAATATTGGTGAAGGGGAATTTATTGCAGCCGAAAGACATAAGTCAAAATATCTCCAGTTTATCAATATTTATTTACACTTCTTCTCTTTCGTCTTTTTCGTCTTATCCACTTTCCCATTCACCCCTGCCTGATCGGGATAATAACATCCCGGATTACTGATCAGTGCATCTGCCTCATCACTGCACTCGAGCCTGCAGGCGCGGCCATACAGCAGTTGTGTATCTCCTTTTTTATTTACGATTTTCATCATATACTTAAAAGCACCGATATACGGCTCTTTGTATCCATCTCGCAGACCATTCCATCCATAGTTTTCCAGATTAGTATATACTATAGAGGGTCTATAAAATAGTACCGTATCACCTGTACCCGTAAAAATAGTAAAGTCTATCACCTCCACCACATTACCATTGAGATGAGGAAAAAACAGATCATTTATGCTGTCTTTATTGGGAGAGAATACATTGGGCACATAGATGCTCATATCGGCATAAGTATATTCTATCGGCTCGGCACCACAGCAGGCCTCATATTTTTTCTGAGCTATGATAAAACTATTGCTTATCATGATAGCTACTAATATTATGTATCTCATATTATATAATTTTTAGTTAATCTAAATCTTATCTACTACTCATTTTTCTCATGCCTTCTTATCACTCACACTCAAACCTCGACACTTGCCACTTGTAATTTGTCACTTGTAATTTGTAATTTTCCATTTGTCAATTCTTCACCACCATCATCACCTTATACCTCCTACCATCTACTACCCTCAAAAAGTATCTCCCATTCTGCAGCCCGGTCAGATCTATATTATTTTGCCCTTGTGACCAATGTATAGGTATTACCCTGCCTAATATATCAGATAGTGTGATTTCTGCATCAGCACTGAGTATTGCTGATCTGATCTCTACTATTCCCGAGGAAGGGTTAGGAGAGAGTACGAGATCTGCATCATCTATTTCCTGCCAGCTTGCTATTTGTGTAGTTAATACTTTATCGGTATTAGATACTAATGGTTGAGGGCAGATATTGCGGGCAGTGCGGTCGCCTGCGGCATCGTAGGTGAAAGTGATGCATTGAGCGGAAAGCTTAGCTATAGATGAAAATAGTAAAATTGAAATGAGTTTCATTATGAATAAGTCTAATTTTAAATAAATTAATTAAATAATCCTTGCATATGCATCAGAATAGTACTCAACTTTTGAATCCGCTAATTCATTTTGAATCATTAATGCGATTTGTTGACCTTCAGAATCAAGAATGTCAATGATATCTCTATCTTCAAAACCAGAATAATGTTCTAATTCATATTTAATCAGCCAAATACATATTTTCTGAATCAATAAATCACTAATACCAAGTTGGTTTAGATCAATGAATTCACTTTCATACTTGGACCTCACCCCACTTCCACCAAGTTCAGCGTCTACAATTAAATATTTCATGTTTTTATTTATTATTTAAAAATTCTAAATACTCTATGGTCAATTATATTTTCTTTTGTAAGACCAATTTCAAAAAATCCAGGATTTCCGTTCATAGTTCCATTTAACCTAAATATTTGATAACCGTTTGGTTTATTAATAGGATTAGATTTTAGTATTAAGTCATCAAAACTATATGGAAAATTATGGCCTCGTGGATCCGTTAATGCTCTTTCTCTGACTTTATTTGCATATTTAAAACCATGTGTGAACAAACTACTTGTTTTGCTAGAACTTGATTCAATTGAATGAACAATTAGATCGTTTTTTAACGTATAACCATTAACGTTATCACCAATAGATTCAAGATAAGAATAACTATTAAAATCGTCTGCAATTTGACTTTCATTGGCACTAATGCCGGTAATTTTTCCAGGAGGATTTATTTCACCACTATTAGGATTAACCCCGGATTTACTTTTACTTAACCATTTGGATATTTGGCCAGAAGCTGCTCCTATTGCTGCCCCAAATAAAACATCTCTTCCATAACTCTCCAATGAATAAGGATCACCAAATGCAATTTGATTTCCTATTCCCAAGATCGGTGATCCAAATGCAGATCCAACGCCTCCTACGACTGCACCCCCAAGAAAACTAGAGCCTGCTGCACTTACTGCGCTGTAGCTAAAAGCGGTAGCCATGGTGCCTCCATTTGCTAATACGCCAGCTGCTCCTCCGGTAGCCGCTGTCACTGCACCGGCAACTGCACCGATTCCAAATGCCTTGAGTCCATCTCCTAAGTTGTTTATCTTACCTTGAAATCCTTTGATCAATAAATTAGCAGTACCTCCAATAATTCCTCCTATAACTATATGCAACCATTCTCCATCAGGATCTGTATATTTTAGCGGATTATTTAGTGCATAACTATATCTATTATAATTTTGTGTAAGATCAGGGGCCTGTATATTATTATCTACCGCCATCATCCTACCCACCACAGGATCGTAAAGACGGCCATTCATATTAATTATATTGAACAGCGGTAAGTGTTCGTGTCCGGTATATCCCCTCTGCATAAAAGTAATGGAGGATGTGCCTGTACTGCTATAATCCCAAGCACTTGGGTTACGATATCTACCCCAAACATCATAGTTTCTATTAAGTACTACAGATCCCCCGTTATTAGTGACTTTTACTATAGATCCTAAATGGTCTGTGTAGGCATATAAAAATCCATTGGTGCCGCTTGTATTGGTTACGATCGATACCAGCCCATCACCTGCTGATATATAATGTATATGCCGGGTAATGCCTCCGCTGATGTCGATCTCATAGTCTCCAAAAAAATAATGCGTATTGGTGGTACTACCGCTTTGTGTAGTGACGGTCTTTACTCGGTTTTCATCAGTACCATAGGTAAAGGTAAGGGTATTGGAGCCCTCTGATAAACTGGCTGGCTGTAAAAAAGAAGTGTAAGTGGGCAATGATTGAGATACGGTAGATATATTGCCTGCTGATGGATTGATCTGGGTCACCGCATTGATGCTGGCACTACCATAGGTATAGGTACCAGCATCTGTCTTGCTAATTATATTACCATTTGCATTATAAGCTATATTTTGTGTAGTTAGGCCCGTTACGGTACTACTGGTAAGCCTATTGAGATTATCGTATACAAATGATTCTGTTTTAGTCACCAAATTATCTGTACGGCTGGTAAGGTTGCCTGTACTGTAATTCCATACCATGCTGAGATTTTGTAAGGTGCCCGCTGTATAATTGGTAGGTATGCCAAAGTGATATGTATTGGTACTTGTCACACCATTGCCCAGAGTATAGGTGAGATATTGATTGTACCCATTCATGGTGCCCGTACTAAATATAGTGGTAGCTCCATTAGTGATGGTACTCAGATAGCCTTTGGTGTCATAATTATAGTTGAGTACAAACCCACTGGGGTAGGCTATAGAGCTTAGTAGATTGGAAGTAGTATATCCATAGGTTTTAATGTAATCAGTGGCATCCACCCTGTCTTTTTTGGTAGCTACCCTGCCATAGATATCATAAGTGTATTCCTCTATATGTCCTGAGTATGATGTGATTTTTTTGAGTTTTCCGGCTGAGCCCGTTCCTGTAGTATGGTATTCATAGCTCATAGTACCTTCGGGCATTACTTTGGTGAGCATACGACCTGCCAGATCGTAGGTCATAGTATGGGTCTGGCTTTTGGCATTTATCTGTGACACCAGCTCACCCAGTGCATTGTAATCATAGGTAGTGGTACCTGCATTGATATCTACGAGTGATGATTGCCTGGCATAGGCATCGTAATTATTGGTGACGAGAGTATTGGCTCCATTTACTACCGTTTTTAATCCGCCATGACTGTAATACGTATAGTTTAGAGTACCACCATAGTCAGTAGCTGATGTGGTTTTACCTGAGGCATCGGTCACTTTAGATGATACCTGGCTGGCAGGATTAGTCACTGTTACAGTAGTATTGCCGGAAGCGTATGCATAGCCATAGGTAGTAGTATAGTTGGTACCTCCTTTATTGTTTACAGTGCTGCTGATTCGATTGTATCCATCATAGTTTGTGGTGTTTATCTCGCCTGTTTCTCCAAGGCCTGATTTATAAGGCCCTGTTACTGTAGTGAGATTACCCTTGGCATTGTATGATTTTAAAGTGGTGATCCAGTAATTTTGCCAGCCTTCTGTTTCTGATTTGATCTCCCTGTCTAATAAATCATAATAAATTATTTCTTGAGGTTTACCGGTGGTGGTGACAGTAGTTTTAGTGATGGGCCCTCCGGTGGCATATCCATAGCCTGTGCTTATAGTTACTGAAGGTTGGATTGTCTGCGATGTTTGTCGACCAAAAGCATCATATGAAAAGGTGGTTACTACACCATCTATACCGGTCACTTGAGTAGGTTTTCCCCACAAAGGAGAATAAACTACCGATAAAGTTCCTTGCTGGGTCACCGTGGTGATAGGATACCTGCCTTTGGTGTCAAAAGTATGAGTAAAAGGAGTTCGGGTAGTAATACCGGTAGCACTCACTGTAGCTGAGGTTTGATTTCCAAATGAATTATAAGCAAAGGTGGTAGTCTTTGCTTTGGGCAAACCAGAGAACTCTACAGAGCTGATCATTTGACTCAAAGTGTTGTACCCATACGTATTGGTAAATGAATAAGCTGATTGACCGCTCCTGGTGATCGTGGTACTTACAGAGGTAGGCAATGATGGCACCGGTGTACCGTGCTGACCAAAGACAGTAGTAGTAGTGGTAGTTTCAAGGCCACTTTGTACATTTACTGTATTACTATTTATATTTCCATAGCTATCGTAGCCCAATGTAGTGACTGTACTTTGAGTGGTAAATGAATTATTTTCATTTATTCCATTAACCCTACTATAAAACTTGCCTGATCCTGTGGATACCCATTGATTGGTATTGGTGATTTGGCTGAGGAGTTGAAAGCTATTAGGCACATATTTTGTAGTAATTATTTTAGCAGCAGAGGTAAAGTAGGAAGTAGTTTCAAATTCATTTTCATTAATTAACTGAATTCCGGTAGTCGTATTATGAGAGATATTTCTTAAAAATCCCATGAGCCCCCTGCCCTCTTTGTGTATTTTTAATTCTTCATAGGTATAGTTAGTAGTATTGGTAGTACCTATGCCATTATCTACTACTATGCTGGAAGCCAATGTGAATGGCAGCAATACATTGTTTACTTTCCCGGTTAATATTGCACCTCTGCCATAAAATGATCCCTGTTCGTTAAGTCTTTTATAAGCCCACTGTGTGGTGTGATTGTAGCCATTTTTTACTTTTTCCAGGTAAAGTTCTTTACCATCTTTCATAAAATAGATACCAAAAAATGGGGAGGTATTATTTACCCTTGTGAGCAATTCTGATTTTCCATCACCATTAATATCAAATGGAGTAAATGGCATTGTATTAATGGCAAATGTTTGGACTTGAGATTGTACCTGAAAAGAGTTTCCTTTAGAAAAATAAGTCAAGGTGGTGGCAGGTGATGCGGAGGTAGCATGAAAAATATCTGTCTTTCCATCCCCATTGGCATCTAATAGTACAATCTTATCAGGGGCCCCTGTCTCGTTTATATTTGGTGTAACAGAAAAACCGAAAGCAGTACTGACAAAACCGGTACCTGTGGAGGCATAAATACTCCATGCAGATGCATTGTTATTTTTGTCTGCTCTACTGAGTATATCCATTTTGCGATCTCCATTAAAATCGCCAAAAAAGACTAAGTGAGTATTAGTAGGGTAAGCTGAATAATAAATGCTCCTTACTACATAATTATCAAAAGTAAATACCTCTGTCCAGTTACCCGAAGTAATCATAAGATCAGATTTTCCATCGCCATTAAAATCTAAAACTTGAATTCTATTGGCAGTAGGCCAGGTAGATAGTTGAATATTCACGGTACCAGTAGATCCTACGGTTAAGAATCCAGAGGAAATACCTCCGTGATATAAATGTATACCAGCAGGCCCTCCGGTGGTCGTACTGAGCATGGATACCAAATCGCCCATACCATCTCCATTAAAATCACCGGAAAATAAATAGTGCTGTGTGGTATTATTGATTTTACTGTAACCTGTATAAGGATTTATAGTAATAGAGTCGTTAAAATTATTCAGGCCCTGAGATCCTTTATAAATTCGCACAAAATCCAGTGTGAGATTATTTGCTGTAACCGAACCACTGGTTTTTGCAGCAACCAAATCATCTATTCCGTCACCGGTATAATCATTGGTGTAAAATGTATAAACATCGGGGATAGATTTCTTTTTTAATGAAGAAAAATTTCCAGGTAGATTTTTGGTATAAGATCCTGTAAACCCTGTAGTGCCATTGGATTTATATAGATTAAATTTGGAAGTGTATTCTACGCCATTGGATACGTTTGTCACAGCCTCCACTAAGTCAGAGAAGCCATCCGTATTAAAATCACCTGAAAAATAATTTGCAGTCTGCACTCCCGTGGTCCCTGTGGTAAGTGAAGTGTAAATAGCTGGCTGATCTCCATATTTAAAAATAGTACTATTTAGTAATGTATTATCAGACCCCATCTCGACCACTTCTGTTAAATAGCTGTTGACCAGGTCCCACCCATAATAAAATCTATACGATTTGAACCCAGCCAGTCCTTCAGCAGTAATAGTAATTTTATCAAGAAAATAATTATTGGTAATACCAATGGTACCAATGTAAACGGTATTTACATCTGATCGGGATACATAAGTAAAACTTATCTTACTATAAGGAGCCAGACCTGCTGATGTATTTCCTGTATAGTTTATTTCTGATATTCTGGGATTATTATTATCCGTAGCATATACATATTCAATATAGTTACCATCCTGATATCGGATTTTGTTTAATCGCCATATGTGGGGTACAACGCCATTATCGGAAGTAATACTATTTCCTGTATTACCATATTCATATACTACGCCATTTTTTTGTGTTACGTTAAATGCAATTTGATTGGTAACAGCAGATGTATAGCAGGAAATGCTCGCAAAAGATTCTATCTCTGTACCATATACAGACCCACTAAGGCCATAAGAGCCCGTAACGAGGTTTAATCTCACACCATCCAAAGCAAAACGATCGTTTGCATTTGCTTCGATAGGGTTCACTAAATTGTCGTGTATAAGATCTCTGTTTACTCTGGTGATAGAAGATAGACCCGCCAATGACCAGCCCTGTCCGAGAGCACCATTGCCCCCCAAAGAATTATAAACCACACTCAAAGATGGTTGTACGCCATTAGTTCCGGGTGGAACTATTATCGGAATACTATAAGTGGCTGCCCCTGACAAATCTACATCTGCAGCCGCAGGTATGGTACCTACAGGCAAAGTAGTATTAATAGTCTTAGTAAAGTTAGCATTGGTGTATAAAGCACCTTGACTTAAAATTCCATTTACTATGGCAACTATAAAATAAAGAATAAAGAATGACCTGTAAATTCTCATTGCTTTGAATTTATTAAATGATGTAAAGCACGGCCTGATCTTATTTTTAGCAATACAAAAAGAGAATTTGTAGAATTAAAAATAAAACTTAACCGTAATTTCCCCTAAACTTTTGTTGGTCTTTTACACTTGAAGTCGATGAAGTATTCTATTGTGCCTGGTGTTATTATTCTATAGTTCTTTAAATTGTATTCAAAAACTTTTAATGTCCTGATAAATTATATTTATTTTAATTATACGACGAATATACGATCCGTATTATAGTAATGTCAAGTTTTAACACTAAATATTCAAATAAATTTTTAACAGCCCTTCAAATTAAATATTCAAATATTTTCTGATCACTATCTTTGAATCATATGTCGATTCATAGATCTGTGATCCGTCTCTTTTTAATATCCATCATTTTTTATAGTCTTTCCATTCCGGCTTTTGCACAACGCAGGCCCAATATTCTTTTCATTTTAGTAGACGATATGCGCTTTGATGATTATCATCTTGGCGGGCATAATTTTGTCGAGACCCCCAATATAGACCGGCTGGCGAAAGAAGGAGTACAGTTCAGAAATATGTTTTGTACCACACCTTTATGCTCACCCAGCAGGGCGGCTTTTTTAACCGGGCAGTATGCGCATCATAATGGAATCATAGATAATACGGCAAAGGATAAGCTCAGTCATGAGCTCATGACCTTTCCGCGAATCTTGAAAGAAAAAGCCGGGTATCAAACTGCTTTCATCGGCAAATGGCATATGGGTAATGACGATTCAAAACGACCGGGATTTGATTACTGGATAGGTATGCCCGGTCAGGGCGAAGCCATTGATCCACTGTTAAATATAAATGGAATACGGCAGCGGGTAAAAGGATATGTAACGGATTTGTTTACTGGTTACGCAATTGATTTCCTGGAAAAAAAAGCGGATAAATCCGTTGTTTTATACTTATCGCACAAAGCTTTACACCCCAATGTAATACAACGCGATGACGGATCGGTAGTCAATATAGGAGAAGGGGAATTTATTGCAGCCGAAAGACATAAGTCAAAATATCACGATAAGATTTTTACCAAACGACCCAACTATGGAATAAGCCCGACTGACAAACCTGCTTTGATGCGCACTATTGGTGACCTGCCACCACTTAGCATTCATACCGTCACTGCCGAAAAAACTATTCGCGACAGAGCGGAAATGCTGTTGGCCATCGATGAGGGTCTTGGTCGAATACGGGAATACCTCAGCCAAAAAGGAATACTGGACAATACTATAATAGTGCTTACCGGTGACAATGGATATTGGTATGGTGAACATGGCTTGAATGAAGAAAGGCGACTGGCTTATGAAGAAGGAATCAGAATACCACTTATCATACGATACCCTCCCCGTATCAAACCAGGAACTGAAATCAAAGAATTGGTACAAAACATAGACCTGGCTCCTAGCCTACTTTCTATGTGCAATATCGTACCTCCTGCTAATTTGGATGGCCGATCAGTAGAACCTCTGTTTGCCGATAAAAAAAATGATTGGAGAAAAGAATTATTTTTCGAGTATTATTCCGATATCGTATTTCCCAGGGTACAAAATATGGGCTACAAAGCAATACGAACAGATAGGTATAAATACATACGATATCACCGACTGGAAGGAATGGACGAAGTGTACGATCTGAAAAAAGATCCCTATGAACTGGAAAATATACACAATAGCAATAAAGGAAAGAAAATACGAATGAAATACGAATCCAGGCTCAAATCATTTGGATTAACTAATGCCCGATAAAAAAGGTGAAATGGCAGAGGAGCAAGTTTCTAACAATTATACTGAATTAAAGTCCGATAAGATTTTATTTACCTTAGATAGACTGTATCACCGGATTATTGAACGATTTCCGGACTCAGGCTTGTCACAGGTATGTGTTGAATTTAAATTATTGGCGAGGGAACTGGAGTCAGTAGCTACCCAATATGCCAAACCCATGAAATGGCTCCGAATGGGTATATTCATTACCATTGCTTTACTGGTGACCATGCTGATCATGGCGGTCCTTTTTTCATATAATGCCATTACTTCCACCACTGATAATTTGATCAGTCTTTCAAGGCCCACTGTCTTTTTTCAGACCATCGAATCCATTATCAATGACCTGATCTTTTTTTCACTGGCAATTTATTTCCTGCTTTCATTGGAAATCAGGATCAAACGAAGAAAAACACTGAAAGCCATCCATAAGCTTCGTAGCCTGGCACATGTAATAGATATGCACCAGCTCACTAAAGATCCGGTCGTCATCACCAATCCACACCCTACTGAGTCATCACCTTACCGGAGTATGACTCCGTTTGAACTCATTCGATATCTGGATTATTGCAGTGAAATGCTTTCGATCATCAGCAAGATCGGTGCCTTGTTTTCACAAAATATTTCAGACGAAGTAATACATGAACAGGTAAATGATTTAAATAATCTTACACAGGGGTTGAGCGCCAAGATCTGGCAAAAGATCATGATCATGGAAGATGACGCAGGATAAAATGGATCACACAGTGAATTTAAATTAAAGCATAGAATTCAAAACATTTAAACCTCTTTCTTTCCCTGCCCCAAATTGGCCAATACCATTCTATATTAATCCATTTACACGGCAAATCTGGTCTTGGACTTAGACATTTATCGTCATAGGAACCAAACTATTAAGCAGCAGATCAATAAATTTTAATCACCCATTTCCTGTTTATTCATGGCTTCGGTGATTAAGTTGTGTTCAAATGCCAAGAGTGTGGTTCCCAAAAAACACCTTATTTTAAGGGACAGGGAAAATACCCTAGTGTCAACCATACTTTCTTCCCATGACCCAAATTTGCCAATACCATTCTACATTATATTAATCAATTTGCACCGAAATTCAATCTCGGGTTCATGATTTTAAACCACAGACCAGGCATCAATGCCAATATTATTGATGCCGGATAGCCATAAGCCATTTTGGGACTGCGGTGAGATGCCTGCAGCGTTTGATATGGTTTGGAGGCATTGGTGTGATGATCTGCATGACGGGTGAGTTCGTATAAAAATATCCGACCCAGTGGCTGATCGGCATCCCATGAAAGTCCCTCATGTACCGGGTCGGCAGGTTTCCTGAGCAATCCATAATGCTCTATATAGTTTACACTTTCAAGGAATAATAGTCCTATGATTCCAACCAGTGTTATCATCGCGGCTACATACAGATTAAAAACAAAAATGAAAAATCCTATATAGGCAAAAGTGGAGAATAAAAACAAGATCATTACATTATCTGTACTCCATACTTTTTTATGTTGTAATCCAAGCCTGTCTTTTTCAATAGCCCATGCATGGACATAGGAGTCTTTTACTGATCGCAGCCAAAAAGAATAAATGGTTTCATTCTTACGCGCAGTAGCCGGATCATCTAAAGTAGCAATGTAACGGTGATGCCCTTTATTATGTTCTATAAAAAAATGCAGATAATGTGATGGAAGCAACAAAGCCCACGACATCCAATGATGAATCTTTTCCTTTCTATGCCCCAGCTCGTGAGCTACATTGATGCCGGATGTGCCGAGAATCAATCCCACATTGAGCAACAACCCGATATGCTCATACCATAAAAGATCGTTTGTATAAATCGTATAGGCGTAATAAAATAACAAAGCATACACAATAGGAATATTGAGATATAAAAACAAGTCGTGCAAAAAGGATTGTTTTAACTCCCCGGTCGGAGAATCATCGATATCCGGATTGTGGTAAAAAAGTCCTTCCACTAACGGTATAAAAAGAAAACCAATATAAATAGATCCAAATGACCACCATCCTTTGAAATACATACCCGCAAAAGCACTGATCGGAGCCAGGTATGCGATGAGGTATTTGTAACGGTGCATAATATTGGTAAATCAAAAATAAACAAATTCGTTTTCCCGTTTAAAAAATACAACAAGTTACCTGGTCTTTTTACTGTACACTCCAAATACATAATCGGATTTGTTTTTTTTCAGGTATTCATCTTCTATATCAAATAATTTTTCCAACTCACTATCCTCTGTTACGAAATGGTGAGCAATATGTTTCAGTGCCGGCATAAGCAAATTGCCGCCCAAAGGTTTTTCTTCTGATACGACAAAATAGGTATGAAAAACAGGCAGTATATTTTCAGATTCTATGCATTCTGACGGATCAGAAAAAAGCATTCTCCATTTGCCCAGGCGGTACGATCGTGTTTTAATGATATGGGTAAATGCAATCTTCCTTTTTTGTTCCGGTAAATAGGCGAGCAGAGCACTGCTTTCCTTTATTTGACTGACCGGGAAATTCATTCTGTTTGGCCCTGCATATTCATTGAGAATTACCAATCCATTTTTTCTCAGTGCCGGTACAATTTTATTTTTGATAAAAGAATCAATAGAATGAAGATGATGTAAAGAAGCATTGAATAAAAAATAATCTATTGATCCGGTATCAAAATGAAGCTGATGTGCATCGGCTTTTACAAAAGAAATATTTTTTACGCCTGCTTTTAATGCTTCAGCTCTTCCTTCGTTCAGCAATGATTCAGCCAGGTCATACCCGATTATACGCAACCGGGGATTCAGTGCAGCTAATTTTATTTCATGATTGCCTGTACCACACCCTATGGAGATCAATACTTTGCCTTCTGTATCTTTCAAATAGTTCATGGTGATGTATGCTTCATAGGATGTGTTTTCGTCTCCGCTGATTTTTTTATTCATTCGCTTCCGGATAGAGGGTATGATCCACCAATTGGAGTGAATAAAATCATTTTCAAAACTGGAGAGGGTACGCCGCTGGTTATTCCATTGAAACTTACTCAGGATAAATGGCAATCCCCGCTGTTTAAATTTTATCCATGTTTCTATGAGATCATCCCAATACAATAGTCCGCTAAACATGACGGGTTATCTTACTATTGCAATTTTAATATTCCGCGTATCGGGACTCTCAAATCCATCTCCTGCACTGATCCAGGCTACGTAGATGCCACTGGCCACTTTTTTTCCTTTGATATCGAGACCATCCCAGGTATAGATACCACCATTTGATTTGCCCTGATTCACTATCTGGCCGGCAAAATCAGTAATTTTTACTGTGCTGTTTCGCCTCATTCCCTGTATGGTGATGATGCCGTTGTATTCCGGTCGCACGGGATTAGGAAAAGCATAGATATCGGAGAATTCATTATTGCGACTACCTGAGGTGGCATCTATTCTCAAAGATTGCAATCCGGCGCCGGTACCAATATACATCTCGCCTTTTTCAGCATGATAGCGAAGTGCCGTGATCAGGTTATCGTATAAAGGGCTATTGTCTTTGGTATACCTGGCTACCAATGCATCTCCCGCAGCAGATATCACCGTGATGCCATTTCGCGTACCAAACCATTTTCTATTGGCACCGTCGATGGCTATGCATTGAATATCTTCATTTTCCAGTAAGCTGCCGCCCAGATCGAGTTGTACAATAATTCGTTTTGATCCTTTACATGATGCATCGAATACATCTCCACATTCAAATACGAATACTCCATTCGCAGTACCCACCCATACCGATCCATCGAGATCTGTAGCAATTGCATTTATATTATTGGAGGTAAGTACACTATTGCCATTATTAAAGAGTTTGTATTGGTCATCGCTTGTATTATTCAGATCATCACCCGGATTAAAAGCCAATAATCCCTGCCCGATTACCGAAAACCAAATCGTATTAGCGGAATCACTGGCACAGGCAAGCAAAGTGGTATTGGTATTGGTTGCAAAATTTTTCCAGGTTCCAGAAGAAGTAAATACGGAAATGGGTTTTTCAGCAAGATAATTGGTCATCCATAGATTACCCTTTCGGTCATAGGTAAGTCCTCCTACACGGGTGCGGGTAGCGTCCCCTACGGCTCCTTGCAGACTGCTGTTGGTCTTATCAAATACTTTTATTACAGGTTTTGCAGGCTCTTTCATATCACATTGCATAAGCCCTCCCCAATAAGTACCTATGTATAATAAACCCGTCCTGGGATCAATATTCATCTTAAACAGGTCTACCAGATCATAAGCCTGCATTACGGCATTATTCCCTCTGTTATATACCCGCCAATCACCATCAGCATACGAAAAAAAACCATCCCCTCTGAACAGATAACCATACGATGCATTGATCCCTCCTGATGCGACATAGATACGATCACCCTGTAAAGCGATATCGGTAGAAAAGGCAGATAGCGGAGTATTAAAATATTTAAATGAACAGGGATCAGTAATCTTTGCATTCGACCTGAATGCTTGGAAACGATCTGCAAACCATCCGCGGTTTTTATCATCCAGTATAGCATAAATGGGTCTGGGCACGCAGGAAACATCCAATGTGTTTACAGTGGAACTCTTATCGATAGAATACAATTTCCCATCGCAATCACTTTTACAACGATATCCTGCAAGCAGCAGATCTTTATTGCTACTCAGATATTGAATCGTATGATTGGATGAATTTTCTTTATAAACAGGCGTACGTGAAATACCATCAAATGAATATATGGTCTGATCCTGTACCGTGTATAAAAAGCCATTAAACACAGCCAGGGCGGCATAAGTCTCCGATCCGAATACAGATACGGCACTCCATTGCCCAAAATCACTCGGATTGGTTTTTGCTTTATCTATTGAATAAATACCGGTTTCTGTAGCTATATAAATCAGATTTTTATACAATGACGCTTCGTATACCGGTATGCCCGTGAAGGCAGTAAAGCCAAATTCATCTCGCTTGAGGTTGAGTTCCACTATACCAAAACCACATGCCAGGTAGGCAAAGTCAGAATCCGGTGAGGTATAGATCCGGTTGATAATTTTATCGCCGAGTATTTTGGTATTGCGGACGATATCCGGTAGGTTGATTACTTTATTGGTTTTGGGATCATAGATATCAATATTGCTGTTGCGATAGGCGATGATCAGGCGATTGGTTTTGCTGTCCCATGCCATTGTCTGCACACTGATATCACTCAATCCGGATACTTTAGTTACAAACTTTATTTCTTCATTCGATTTATTGATCAGTACCAGGCCACCATTGCTTCCAAAAAATACATAATCGGGGCTCTGGGCTACAAAATTGCCGGTAGAATGAGACATATAACTTGTCCACTCTCCAATTCTTTTAGCAGATTGTGAAAACGATACTGTAGCAGGGAAAAGCATAAGCATAATAATGAATGCCAATGCATTTTCAACTATTTTTCTGCAACCATAAATCGTGCTTGCAGAATGCTCTGGGATTAAGATTAGTGAAGGTTTGTTCAGCACGGAATACTGTATAAAACGCAAAAGTAAGGTGGATTGGTGTAAATGCCCTCATTTATTATGGATGTGCGGATAATCACATTATTGAACACTTCTCGCGGTAAATAAACGACTTAGTGATCATAGGAAGTTGAAAAACTTGCATAAAATGTAAAAAGGTAAATTGTAAGTATACCTTATTTGATTGACAAGCGTAAATCGGAATTGCAGAGCAATTCTTATTATGTGTCCTTTGTATAATAGTATATTTTAATCTTTATAAAATATCCCAAATAAACCATATGCCTATGTGTTTATAAAGTCAGACAGTTTGTGTTATTTTAATGATATTTAGCACATGAAATCCTGTAGTTTCTTCCTATTGTTTTTTATTAGTCAGTCACTTTGTACTTCTGCTCAGATGATATGGCCGCACGGAGCCAAAGCAGCCATCGTGCTCAGCTATGATGATGGTATGCAGACGCATCTGACCACGGCTATTCCTCAACTTGATCAATATGGCCTCAAGGGCACTTTCTTTATCAATAATATCACCGGCAGAAATGAAGCGGTGACCTGGATGACTGCTGCAAAACAAGGGCATGAACTCGCCAATCATACTCTAAATCATCCTTGCCCGGCGGCTACAGGCAGCAGCTGGCCTGCCCATTTTACCACAGAGGTATACAGCGTACCTAGGTTTATAAATGAAATACGCATCACCAATGATATTTTAAAAATAGTGGACCCAAATGCTAAATACACCACATTTGCTTATCCGTGTAATAATACTGTAGTAGGAAATACCGATATCATAGCGGCAATCAAAAAATCAAAGCTGGTAAAATATGCCCGGGGAGGGGGTAAATCAATGCAGACAGTCACCGATTTTAAATCCTTACCTTCTCTTCATGTACCTTCCTGGCCCATACCCGAAGGTACCTCATCGGATGTATTAATAGAATATGCCGCTAAAGTAAAAAGAGAGGGAGGCCTGGGCATCTATCAATTTCATGGCATCGGCGGCCAATGGATTCAAACCTCCAAAGAAGATCACGCAGCATTGCTTGCCTATTTATCTGCCCATAAAAGTGAATATTGGGTGGCTACCTTCAGAGAGGTGATGGATTATATAGTAAAAAATAAATGAATCAAACGGGTCTCTGTTTTTTGTCTATACGATTTACGCAATTCGTAATCCATTAGGCGTTTTTCTCTCCGGACATAATAATGTAATCACTTTATTTTCTCCAACCGTTCCCAGCACCAGGCATTCGGAGATAAAATTGGCGATTTGTTTGGGTGGAAAATTGATCACCGCTATAATTTGTCGTCCTACTAATTCTTCTTTTTTATACAGATCCGTAATCTGCGCTGAACTTTTTTTAATACCCAACTCACCAAAGTCGATCACCAACTGGTAAGCGGGTCTTTTGGCTTTTGGAAAATCATGGGCTTCCAGTATAGTGCCAACGCGCATTTCAACTTTTTCGAATTCCTCCCAGGTGAGCATATGGAATGGTTTGAGGGCAAAGATAAATGGATGGCCGACATAAAAGATACGAGGGACACAAAGGTGGCTCAAGCGAGGTAAGACTCGCCACAGGTCAGATTAAGGATGTATTAGCAATCTGCTAGAAGTGAGTGTGTCTCGCAAAATTTTTACCTCTTTGCTGATCCGTCCTTTAATCAAAGGCGAAAGGTTACCTTACACTTTCAGTTTGAATAAGAAAACAGTACTTTTGTAAACTAAAATAATAAAGTAGACCAATTAAATATGAAAGTCATACTTGAAATTAAAGACAATAAAGCAAGCCATCTTTTAGAGGTACTCAAAGGACTATCCTATGTAAAAACCATCCCTATATTGGATGAAAAGGAATCCCGAAGGATCGGGATAAAAAATCAAATAAGGCAAGCAGTAAAGGAAGTGAAACTTGCCAAACAAGGAAAATTAAAATTAAAGACTGCAAGAGAACTTTATAATGAATTATAAAGTATTGCCAATTCCCACTTTTGAAAAGCAGTTAAAGCAATTAAGTTCAAAGTATCCATCATTAAAAGAGGAATATTTGAGATTAATTGAAAAATTAGAGACTCATCCCGTTCAAGGCATAAGTATTGGTAAAAGTTGCTATAAAATAAGATTGTCCATCGCCTCTAAAGGCAAGGGTAAAAGAGGTGGAGCCAGAGTAATTACTAATATCTCAATAGCAGGTAGCATCGTTTATTTGCTATCCATTTATGATAAATCTGAAAATGAAAATTTATCTGATGCTGAATTGAAAGAATTATTAAAACAATTGCCAGATTAATAATTACCCACATTGTCAGATCCTCAGTACAGCATTTCCTGCATCATATTTTTAAAAGCGAGGATACCTCAGGCATTCGGCTTTGCATAGACATATCTCAGAATATTTGGCTTTAAAAATGAGACAGGACTGCGGATAATTTACCTTTGGCTTCAAAATTCATTAATTTTTGTTTTTACGAAACATTAGATTTTCAAAACTGCAAAATCAAAATAGTATGCTTAACATACATCCGCAATATATTAAAGATGCTAATGGAAATAAATCCTTGGTTGTTCTTTCTGTTAAAGAGTTTGACACCATTATGGAAGAACTCGAAGATTTAGAAGATATTAAACTCTATGATGAAGCCAAAAAAGAAGATACAGGTGAGCGCATAATATTTTCTGATTATTTAAAAAACAGAAAAGCAAGAAATGCCTAAGTATACCGCAGTATTATCCAAAAAAAGCAAAGAAACAATTAGATAAACTTACGGATGATCTTGCCCAACCGCTAATTTGATGCCATAAGTAGACTTGAAGAAAACCCACGACCAGTAGGCTTTAAAAAATTAAAAGGCAGAGATGGTTACAGAATCAGAACGGGTGATTACCGCATCATATACGATATTTATTAATACGAACTTAACATTGATGTTATAGTCCTTGGACACAGAAAAGATATTTATGAGTAATGCTGCTTCCAAAATGGCGCAGCACCTTGGAACAACTCTCTTCTGCCTTATGGAGGATACCAAACACGATCTGGATAAAAGAATTATCTAACGAATCCAAGAAATATCACTAAGAACAAAAGGTAACCTCGCTTTTGTAACCATGATTTAAAAAAGCGAGGTTCCCTCATGGCTTTAGCGAGGTAAGACTCGCCACAGGTTAGCTTGAGGGGGTATTACCAATCTGCAATGAGTGAGTTATGTCTAGCCATATTTTTATCTCTGTGCTGATCAATCCTTTTAGCCCAAGGCGAAAGGTCGAGTGTGTCTCGCAATTTTTTAACCCTCTGCTGATCCGTCCTTTAGCCAACCTCGTAGCGAGTCTACCTCGCTAAGGCGAAAGCTAACCTCGCTGTTTAAACCATCATTAGAAAAAGCGAGGTTGCCTCATGGCTTATATTATTTCATCCAGCCTTATTGATTTTATATCCGGTGCCACATACATTGCCCTTGCCATGCCGGACATAAGCAAGTCTTGAGAGTAAAAATCAAAAGCAATATCTCTTCGGTTGTATGCAGATTCTAAAAATAAATTACACATTTGATCGTAACCAAGAGCCGTATGTTTTTCTACAAACAAAGACAGGAGTTTCCACCAAAAAACGGTAATCGTTTCATGATAGCCATTGGTCCCGTTGTTTTCACCACCAACACTGAGATTATAACTGATGATGCCCGATCTTATCTTGCAAAGCGCATCGTAAGGATCTGAATTCATGATAAACCATATCGCAGTAGTGAGGTGAGCCTGGTGTGTCCAGTTCTCTTTGGGCAATGAATGATGGCGAAAACCATCCACTATATCTATAAAACTCAAGTTAAATATCCGGTTTAATTTAAACTATTCCCCATATCGGGATCAGATATTAAATGGTTTGCGTTGAGGTCTTGAAAGCATGGCACTGGCCTGTGGATCATTGATAAATTCTTCATTATCCGGATTCCATTTTATTTTGCGATCGAGTTTCATTGCGATATGATGCAACAGGCAGGCGCTGCAGGATCGATGGGCTTCTTCTACAGGAGCAATTGGATTTTTATTGTCGCGAATACTTTCAAGCCAGTTGCGGTGGTGATCAGCACTGACTATAAATTTAAATTCATTATCCCCGATTTTGGAAGTTAGTAGTTTGGGATCAGAAGCATCGAGTGGTTTCGTACCATCACTATTTACCGGATCGGAATCAGTGGCCCTGTATGCTCCCCGGGTCACCCATATCCATCCATCTGTCCCTACAAATTTTACCCCATTAGGCAATTCGTTACTTACAATCATCTTCACCCCATTGGCATACAAAGCTTCTGTCTTAAATATACCATGCACATCCCATAGTCCGGAGGTAGGAAATTCAGCATGTCCCCATATTTCTATAGGACCGGTGAGTTCGGTACCCATGCCCCAGTGAGCACTGTCAATATGATGAGCACCCCATCCGGTAATCATACCGGCACCAAATTGTTCGCACCTCAACCATCCCGGTCTATCGTAACCTACCTGTGGATGCACTCTGTTTTCAGTGTAATATACTTCCGGAGTACTTCCGAGCCAGGTATTGTATTGCAGATTTTTAGGAATTGGCATTTCTTTTTCTTCAGGTCCCGATGGATCTCCCGGTAATCCCACATACACTTCCTGCAATTTGCCGATTCGCCCGTTTCTTACCAGTTCAGCAGCATATCTAAACTGTGTACTTGATCTTTGCTGACTGCCGATCTGAAATTTGATTTTTCTTTTTTTCACTACATCGGCCATTTTGCGACCTTCAGTGATAGTAAGCGAAGCTGGTTTTTGCAAATAAATATGTTTATGGGCATTAGCCGCATCTACGGCAATCTTCGCATGCCAGTGATCGGGTGTACTGATGACCACCGCATCTATATCTTTGTTTTTTAATAACTCTTCATAATTGTGGTATACCGTTACACCGTCGAAATCTTTTCCATTGCGTTTGGAATAGAATGCATTTACCAGTTTTTTAGCATCCTCTGCCCGTTTGCTATCCAGATCACATACAGCCATGATTTGAGCAAAATCATTTTTCCATATACCGGGCATATCGTGGGTACGGGAGATTCGACCATTGCCAATGGCACCTATATTGATCCTGTTGCTTGGAGCATTTTTGCCAAATACGGATGAAGGCACTATGAAAGGAGCAGTCAATGCAATAGCGGATTGACTTGTTTTCTTTATGAAGTTTCTGCGATTTATGGATTTCATGAGATAATAATACAAAATTATAGAATTTATACTGTCACGGAAATATTAAAAAAATATCTCCATCCCTATATTCGTTATATTTACTTGTAGTTAGTCTGTCTATGAAAAAATCAATTTTAGTTTTAGTATGGAGCCTGGTATTCCAATTTTCATCAGCTCAATCCTATACCAATCCCATCTTATCGGGTTTTTATCCTGATCCAAGCATATGTAAAAAGGGAGATGATTATTATATCGTCACTTCCAGTTTTGCCTATTTTCCCGGGTTGCCCATATTTCATAGTAAAGACCTGGTGAGTTGGCATCAGATTGGTTATGCAATGAATCGCAAAGAGCAGCTGGATCTGACCGGAGCCGGTGTATCAAGAGGTTTATTTGCACCCACTATACGGTATTATAATAATAAGTTTTATATCGTGTGCACGCACGTAGACAAAGGAGGAAATTTTATAATCAGTGCAGATGATGCCAGAGGCCCATGGACCAATCCGGTATTCATACCCGAAGTAAATGGCATTGATCCATCTCTGTATGTAGATGATGATGGCCGTGCATTCATTACCTATAATAGTATTCCACCCGATAATAAATCTCTCTACAATGGGCACCGTACTATACGAATGTATGAATTTGATCTCACCACTCTTAAAGTAACCGGAAGTGAAAAACTATTGATCAACGGCGGCGTAGATATCAGTAAAAACCCAATCTGGATAGAAGCACCCCATATTTTAAAAAAAGAGGGCTGGTATTATCTCTATTGTGCAGAAGGAGGTACCGGATACAATCACAGTGAGGTAGTATTCAGAAGTAAATCGATTGACGGTCCCTATATTCCATATGATAAAAACCCTATACTTACCCAGCGACACCTGGATAAATCGCGGCCCAATCCGATCACCACTACAGGTCATGCCGATTTTATTGAGACCAATGAAGGCGAATGGTATGCTATATTCCTCGGTTGCCGACCCTATGAAGACGATCATTACAATACGGGGCGTGAAACCTTTATGACTCCACTAAAATGGGTGGATGGCTGGCCCGTAATCAATCCGGATCATGCAGAAGTGCAATATGCATATCCCTACCCTAAGGTGAATCAGAATACCACCTTCACTACCCGCATAAATGAATTTGCTTCCAATCAAAAATTCTTCGACCATTTTGATGATACGATATTAAACAACCGATATACTTTTCTGCGCACACCATTAAAAAAATGGTACACCATAAAAAGGAGTATGCTGGATATGGAATTATTACCTGACTCAATACAGGGAAAAACCAATGTCGCCATGGTAGCTGACCGCCAAAACAATATGAAGGGTATAGTAAGTACACGCATGTTGTTTCAAACCTTACAGGAAAATGAAAAAGCGGGACTCATCGTATTTCAAAATGAAAACCATTATTACTATATGTGCAAATCGGCTAAGAATGGCAGGCCTGTGGTAGAACTGTACAAAGGTCCGGGTAAAAACACTATAAATGCAGGTCCGGTGTTATTAAATTCCATTCCATTAAAGAAAAAAAACAGCGCCATCTTATTTAAAATCACGGTGGATGAAAAAGGATATTCTTTTTATTATGCTCATAAAAAGAATAACTGGTTATTATTAAGATCCTCTATGGACAGGCGATTTTTAAGTACTGCCACCGCCGGAGGATTTGTGGGTTGTATGTATGGTATGTATGCCACATCAAGCGGAAAACCTTCGGTGAATACAGTACGGTATGATTGGTTTGAGAAAGAATAACCATTATAAGCTTCAAACAAACTGTAGCTTCACTAAATAAGAATTTCGGCAGTATAAAACACATAGGCAAAATAGTTTATACAAGGCATCACATAGGGAATTTTTCTATGTGATGCCTTACCCATCCTATGATCCTATGTGTTTGAAACAGATGAAGACAGCGAAGCTGGCCGAATAATTATCATTTATTCTATACATTATTTTCAAGATTTATCCAATTCAATTCCCTCTTGGATCAGTAACCGACCCAGTAAACATAAAGCTTCAAACAACCTGAAGCTTCACCAAATAAGAATTTCGGCAGTATAAAACACATAGGCAAAATAGTTTATACAAGGCATCACATAGGGAATTTTTCTATGTGATGCCTTACCCATCCTATGATCCTATGTGTTTGAAACAGATGAAGACAGCGAAGCTGGCCGAATAATTATCATTTATTCTATACATTATTTTCAAGATTTATCCAATTCAATTCCCTCTTGGATCAGTAACCGACCCAGTAAACATAAAGCTTCAAACAACCTGAAGCTTCACCAAATAAGAATTTCGGCAGAATAAACACATAGGCAAAATAGTTTATACAAGGCATCATATATGGAATTTTTCTATGTGATGCCTTACCCATCCTATGATCCTATGTGATTGAAACAGATGATGACAGCGAAGCTGGCCGAATAATTATTTTTATTCTATACATTATTTCCAAGATTTATCCAATTCAATTCCCTCCTGGATCAGTTTTTTTATCGCTTTTTCATTTATCTCATCCACGCGATGAATTACTTTATAAAAAATCTGTTTATTTTCCCCTTTTATCAGGTAGTTCTGTAAGCTTGATAGTCGGTTTCCGTACCACATACCAAATAATACTCCGAATTTTATACCTCCCCTGGGTATGGTAGCAGGCCATATAATTGCAATTCCTTTTTTATTGAAAAAATAAGGTACTTGAAATGATATTTTTTCTCTAAGGTATCCATGCGAAGCGTCCAATACAATTCCTCTTACTATATCGGTGATGATCAATTGATCTTCCGGTAATAGGGCATACAATTGATCTACTGTTTTTACTTTGGCTATTTCTTGTTGGACTCGTTTCATTCGTATTTTTCGTGATAATGGGTATGGTCACAAACATTTATAATAAATTCAAATCCTTTCGCCACATATTTACCCTTAATCCGGCTCCTATGTATTTCGTCACATCTTTGGGGTTATTTCGATCTTTGCGATAATATGCATTTACATCCAAAAAATAATTATGAAATAACTGGTAACTGAATGTACCACCCAGGTGAATGATTTTTCTTTTATCCCCTTGCAGGGTCTTAATTCCAAAATCGGATATTCTTGAATTATACGATTTAAAAATATTGGAACCATAATTGGTATTGGCTGCCGGGTCATCACCGAAGCTGTATATCATAGCATATGCCGACGCAGACCATTTTACAACAGGCTGATATCGTAATCTTAAAATAGTTTCTTTAAAATTAGCGCCGAGCGGATGAGCCAGCGGAGTACCATGATGTGCATAATTGCCAATGCTGTCGAAATGGGCATAGGTATAAGGTTTTGCAGTATTGTATTCAGCTTGCAGATCCAGTCTGTTTATACCCAGGGCATTGTAGTATTTTACCCCTGCCTGGAAACCAAATTTATTTCCCCAGTAGCCATTTGATTTAAATACTTCTTTAAACAGGAATTCGTCAATCAGGATCTGACCGTAAACAGAAACTATCCTTTTAATATCATAGCGGGTATTGATACCCAGCATTACATTGTCAGGGCTTCCAATCGAGCCCTCTATCGAACGGTAGATGATCACCGGATTGAGGTATTGAAATTCAAAATGATCTTTTCGATGAAACACTACCGATTCGAATATACCTACATTCCATTTGGGAAATAGTTGTGCCTGCAAGGTATGCGTAGCCATGTATTTTTTGGGAGTCAGCTGATTGCCCTGTAGCGATGAAGAGGAATAACTGTCTGCATTTAATTCGGCAAACAGGCTCTGGTAATGAAACTTCCATACCCGTGCATTTAATTTTAAAAACAAATATTCATTAGCATAGTCCGACAAAAAAACGGACCGCATACCATCACCGATTAAATTAGTGCCATGCCCAAATTGAACATGAAAATGATTGCTTACTTTAAATCCGATCTGCGCATTGCTCAGAAAATAATCATAGCCTATGGGTTTTAATATCGAGCTTTTGCTTAATAATTTAAAAAAGCCCGCACCGGGTACAGCATTAAATTTATTTATTTTATCCCTGAAAAAAGAAGGATATGTAAACTGGTTTTCAATGATACTGGTCTGGGCGTATATTTTATCATCTAAACCCACTCGAAGATCGGCACCACGCTGGTTGGATATGATATTTTCACTATTGTCCAATTCTCTTCCATATTGAATATTGACCATAGGATTTAATCTCAGATAAAAATCCTTTTGATTTACAGCGAGTAAGTGAGCGGGTGTAGTATAAAAATAGCGTAAAAGAGATTTGGCTGATTGAGTGTATTGAATTGGATTGGTGATGGAGTTTTGTCTCAATTGATAAAAATTACTATCCTTCATTTGTGGGGCAGAGTGTGATTGAATGTATTTCCATACCCATTCATTATTTTCATTGCACAGATATTGGATAAAACTTTTATCCCGGGACTGCAGGAATCCCAGGCTATCCCAATACTGTATGAGGTCTATCGCATCTTTGCGCATATACGGTTTAATACTTCGCTGAAAATGGGGCGGATGACCATACTCTATGCACATACGTTCCAGGTAATATTCCTGATCTGATCCCATAGGAATTATAGTACTCTGAGCGTAACCAACAGAACAAATCAATAAAAAGGAGAAGTATATGTATATCCTTGAAATGAATCCAATAGTGTCCTTGATATTCAAAATAATTTTTTGTAAAGATAGGAAGGTTTGCCAAGCAACCACTGAACAATCTTGAGGTTATCTCTAAAAACCCGTTCAAGAATGGAATCATAAAATTAAAAAATTTTAGTAATGATGAAAACAAATTTATACTTCGTTGAAATTCAGTCAAAGAGACGCCCGGCTCGGCTCCTTCATCTCGCTTCTTCTAAATTTGTTTGGATCATTTTCTATCCATTTCAGGGTATTTAGAAATAATCTTAATTTAATATTGGAAAATAATTATATTCCATTTCATTTAATACTTGGCAGTGTAATTCACCGGTATGATTTTCCAAAGCGACCCTGAAGTGTCCTTGGAGATTTACTTTAATTACCCAAAATGAATTACATTAGTTGCCTTATTCCTAATCGAAATCAAATATGAAAAAACGGCTGCTCTTTATTTTTTTATTTCTTATTATTCATAGCCTTTCTTATACTCAAAAAGACAGCGCTATCCTACCTTCTGCTTTTTACGATAAACTCAAATGGCGTAATATCGGTCCGCAGCGAGGAGGCAGATCACTGGGATGTACCGGTACGCCAGGCAGGCCATTGGAATATTATTTCGGAGCCACCGGGGGTGGACTGTGGAAGACTACGGATGGCGGACAAACCTGGGCTGCAGTCACAGATGGTCAGGTAACCAGCTCCTCTGTGGGGGCAGTCGCTGTAGCTGAAACCAATCCCGACATAGTATATATAGGTATGGGGGAAACCCAGTTGCGCGGGTCTATCACCCAGGGCGATGGTGTGTATAAATCAAGTGATGGTGGAAAAACGTGGCGACACCTGGGACTAAAAGAGACTCAGGCGATATCCAGAGTACGGGTGCACCCCACCAATCCCGATATAGTATATGTATCTGCACTGGGTCATCCGTATGGAGACAACGAAGAGCGGGGAGTATTTCGCAGTACCGATGGTGGTAATACCTGGAAAAAAATATTATATGTTGATAACAAAACCGGTGCGGCAGATTTGGTAATAGACCGGCAAAATCCGCGCATCATCTATGCTACCACCTGGCAGGTCTATCGCAAAGCGTGGAAAATGTGGGGTGGCGGGCCCGGATGCAAACTCTGGAAATCTCTGGACGGCGGAGATACCTGGATAGACCTTAGTAAAAATACCGGTATGCCTGCAGAGCCCCTGGGTAAAATAGGTATCACGGTATCGCCCGCAGATAATAATCGGTTATATGCCGTAGTAGAAGCCAATGAAGGCGGAGTGTTCCGATCAGATGATGGCGGCTGGACATGGAAAAGAGTAAATGAAGAACGCAAACTGAGACAACGGGCATTTTATTATTCCAGGTTGGTCGCTGATCCGTTTGATAAGAATACAGTATATGGATTAAATGTTGATTTTTTCAAATCTACCGATGGAGGGCTTACATTTAAAAATATAAGTACCGTGCATGGCGATCATCACGATCTGTGGATAGATCCCAATAATCCGCAGCGAATGATTTTATCTGATGATGGCGGTGCTGTAGTAAGTACTAATGGTGGTAAGACCTGGACAGAGCAGGATTATATCACTACCCAATTATACCATGTAATGACTACTTCTGATGTGCCGTATCATGTGGCCGGTGCACAACAAGACAATTCTACTGTAGCGGTACCCAGTGAAGGCTGGCGAAATATGCAAGCTGGTGGCCCAGGTCATGGATGGTATTATTCAGTAGGTGGTGGAGAAAGTGGCTGGATTACCCAACATCCCGTAAACAAAGATATTTTTTATGCAGGCAGTCAGGGTGCTTTACTCACCAAATACGATCGCAGTAATGGCCAGATCAGGGATATCCAGGTTTATCCACGATTTTTTAGTGGCGAACCGGCATCCTCATTGCCCGAACGCTGGCAATGGACATACCCCATTATGTTTTCACCAAAGGATTCCAAAATAATGTATACCTGTTCACAACATTTATGGAAAACCACAGATGATGGTCAAAGCTGGGAAAAAATAAGTCCTGATCTCACCTATGCCGATCCGGAAACACTGGGTCCCACAGGTGGTATCATCACAAAAGATATGAATGGCCCGGAAATCTACGCTACTATATTTGCATTAGCACCATCCAATCACGATGTGAATACGATATGGACCGGATCAGATGATGGTAAAGTACACATTACACGAGACGGAGGCAAAAACTGGTCAGATATCACTCCCCGGGAACTACCTAAGTTTTCAAGAATAGAAATTATCGATGAATCGAGATTTACACCAGGCACGGCTTACCTTGCGGCCAACCGATACCAGGTAGATGACAGAGAACCCTATGTATTTCGTACCCGTGACTATGGCAAGACCTGGACTAAAATCATTTCCGGTATATCCAGCGGGCATTTTGCACGGGCAGTAAGAGAAGATGTAATGAATAAAAATCTGTTATTCCTGGCTACCGAGCACGGAGTTTATTTTTCTGCCAATGAAGGAGATCGTTGGCAATCACTGCAATTTAATCTACCCAATACTCCTGTACGTGATCTCGTCGTAAAAGATAATGATGTAGTATTAGGCACTCACGGCCGGGGATTCTGGATCATGGATGATATACACCCACTGCGACAGTGGTCGGTCAGCCAATCATTGAGTGAAATCAAATTATACAAACCGGCTGATGCCATCCGATCCGTATACAATGCAGAGATTCAATATTATTTACCCAAAGAATTGGATACGGTATTTATTGATATACTCGATGAACGCGGTACTTTAATACAAACTTATACTGGCGCAAAAGCAGCAAAGAAAGAAGAAACCAATGAAGACGATTGGTTTGGTCCGCCACCGCCACCTGCTCCAGGTACTGCAGCAGGATTAAATAAGTTTAGCTGGAATCTATTGTATCCGGGTGCTAAAGTATTTGATGGCATCATCATCTGGGGGGCTCAAATGACCCGTGGCCCAAAGGCTCCCATAGGCAAATACCAGGTAAGGCTTCGTGCCGATGGCAAATCATTTATTCAATCATTTGAAATTAAAATGAATCCCAATCTCAAAGGGGTCACCGAAGCCGATCTAAAATCTACTTTTGAGATGGCATCCCGAATCAGAGATAAAGAAACCGAGGCCAATGAAGCAGTGATATTAATACGGGATATGAAATCAAAACTCGAATCAGTCATGAAATCCAACCCGGATGATATGTTCAAATCCAAATCAGAATCTTTTATTAAAAATATCACAGCTATAGAAGAGGAATTGTATCAAACTAAAAATCGCAGCAGCCAGGATCCACTTAATTTTCCAATAAAATTAAATAACAGAATTGCAGCATTGAGACGAAGCCTGGAGACCGGCGAAGGCAAACCAACTGCAGGCGTAGGCAAAGTATTTGATGAGTTATCCAAAGAACTTATTGTATTGCAAACCAAACTGGATCAGGCAATGAATGCAGAATTGCCTGCCATTAATAAAATACTGGATGAAAAAGGGATAAAGCCGATAAAATTAAGGGAGAGGCCATAGAGGATTATGAAGACATGATTTTCACTCCCCTCAATATATATACTCAGTACCCAAAATACTTCTGTCATATAAGAGGTAACCATTGAACAAATAAAGAAAAAAGTATTGAAGCAGGAGAAAACAGTGGTTATGTTAAAAACGATGACCCTATAAAAAGCGAAGAAAAGCTTTTCATAGTTACAAAAAGACCAAAACAATGCTCCATTCTTCATTCGTAATGTATGGAGCTTCTCTTTCCAAAGTCGGTTTCGTTTACAGTGTGATGTAATTGGGGCAAGAACATATTGATCCTGATAGCTACGTGTGACCTATTTAGGGTCTGCTGGGGAAATCATAAAAGATTGACGCCTATTGATTTATTGAAAGAAATAGATCAAGTAAGTGCAAGGGTATTTGGTAAAAAGATTAAAAAGGTATGCACTTATAAATAATTGGCTCAATGGCCAAGCAAAGGCATAAGTCAGAAAATAAAGCATAGCCCTTTTCATGCTGCAACCGAAATCAATTAAAAGCTAGAAAGTAAAATCACCGTCA
>CAYNIG010000002.1:0-28906 GCA_964396995.1 uncultured Saprospiraceae bacterium
TGGATTAATGGGGTCGTCTGGCTCCGGTAAAACTCAGCTGGCTCAGGCATTGGCGAGATTAAATGAATTTAATGGTGCTATAATAAAGGCATCCAAGCAAACCTTCACTCATGATTCGAAGATTTACACCCTTTCTGTGCCCGAAGAATTGATGGAATTCAGGTCAAAACACATAAGTTATATTTTCCAGGAAGCCTACAGCTATTTTAATCCGGTAAAAAAAATAAAAGATCATTTTACAGATTTTAAGCTGAAGAAGGAAAGTATTCTCAACATGATGGAAACGATGAGCCTTCAGGAAAAGGAAAGAATATTGGAGGCTTATCCGCACCAATTATCAGGTGGTCAGCTTCAAAGGCTTGCTATTTTAAAGACTTTAATAAAAAGGCCATCAATCATTATAGCTGATGAAATTGACTCTGCACTAGATGAGACCAATGCAAGACTGGTGATGAGCCAACTATTAAAGTTAAAAGCCGAGTTTGGATTCGCATTGATTTGGATCACTCATGATCAGCAGAAGGCAAAAGAAATGGGCTCCACTATATGGTATGTTGAAAATGGTGCTTTAAAGTACTCGGGCGAAGCATCGAATTTTGAGCCTATTGCCATGAGGAGACCAAAAAAAATGAGATCGCAGTCCAATTCTGTTTTAGTCAGACTGGATTCGGTATCCAAAACATATCAAAGAACGGGAAATTGGTGGAAAGCGCGTAGAACATCAGTTTTAAATTCCATCGGTTTAGAGATCAATAGTAAAGAAATGGTTGGCTTAATTGGGGCTTCGGGATCCGGCAAATCAACGATTGGAAAAATAATTACCGGGCTTGAACCATTTGATTCTGGCTCAGTATGGATTAAAGGCATAGAGTATAAAAACATTACTCCTTCTAAAGACATCATTTATTTGTTTCAGGATGCGTACAGTGCTTTGAATCCCAAACATTCCACAGAGGAAATTCTTCGTGAAGCATTATCTATTGCAAAATCTAAATTGACTATCCAGGATTTGCTCAAAATGGGAAAATTAGAAATCACTACATTGGACAAAAAGCCAAACCAAATTTCCGGCGGTATGAGGCAAAGATTGGCTTTGATACGGGCTATTGCCCTGAACCCGATATTGATGGTACTGGATGAATCCTTAAATGCGATGGATGAGACAATAAAACAGGAAATTATAGAACTTTTGCTGACCCAACAGTCCGAAACGGGTATGTCAATCCTTCTTATCTCTCATCAATTGCCGGAATTAATTACATTGGCAGACAGGATCTATAAACTGGAGGAAGGTAATATTGAATTATATGATTTGCATAGATACTAAACGAATAGTATCTTCAATCAATAAAATTAATAATATGAATAGGAATGATTTTAATTTAACCAGAAGACGATTTATCTCTTCTGCAGCATCCCTGGGGTCGGCTGCTATATTTGCACCAACGATTCTCAAGAATAGAAATAAAAACGCATCTTTAATAAATGGAGTACAAATAGGAGTGATCACCTATTCTTTCAGAGAAATGCCCGACACCAGTGCTGAGGCCATTCTTGAGTACATAAAAGAAACCGGATTAGGGGCTACTGAGCTCATGGGCGATCACGCAGAAATATTTGCAGGTAAACCAAAGAACCCAATCAATATGCAGGAAGTATTTCCACTGATGAGATTGCGATTTGAAAAAAAGGAGATGACCGATGATCAAAAGAAAAAACTGGCAGAGGTGGATGCCAGGATGACGGATTATAAGAAGCAGGTAGCTGCATGGAGAGCTTCAGCTTCGTTTGCACCATTTGAAAAATTAAAAAAAATGTATGATGCGGCCGGTATAAAAATTTATGCGTATAAACCTGATGCATTTAGTACTACCAACACCGACAACGAAATTATCTTTGGAATGAAAGCAGCTAAAGCATTAGGTGCTAATCAGATCACTTTGGAGCATCCTTCCAATGATGTTCATACTCTTAAGCTTGGCACAATGGCTAAAGCTAATAAAATATATGTCGGTTATCATGGTCACGAACAACAAACTTTTAATTTCTGGGATACAGCTCTTAGTCAATCAAAATACAATGCATTGAACCTTGATCTTGGTCATTATATAGCTGCCGGCAATACGACTGCATTAGAATTGATCAATACCCAACATAAGAGGATTGTGAGCATGCATATAAAAGATCGACAAAACAAAGAGCATGGTAAAGCAAACCTGGTATGGGGGGCCGGTGACACTCCTATCGCCGAAGCATTGCGTACCATACGGTACAAAAAATATAAATTCCCTGCAACAATAGAATTGGAATATAAAATACCAGAAGGATCCAACGCAGTAAAGGAAGTAAAAAAATGTTTTGAATATGCAAAGAATGCTTTGTTGGCTTAAAACCAATTGGAAGTATATTGTACAAGGAAACTTTGATTCACGAGCATCGATAACAGGTAAAACAGTCCTAACAGGATGTAACCTAATAGGACTTACAGGTGCAATCTTGCTTTTTTAGCCAGCAGTTCATCTTCCGATTCTACTCTGTCTTCATCAAGAATACAACAATCTACAGGACATACTGCAGCACATTGTGGTTCTTCATGAAAGCCTTTACATTCGGTACACTTATCCGGAACTATATAATAATAATCAGGCTCAATCGGTTTGTTTTTTTGAGCTGCATCGACTTCAGTTCCATCCTCCAGCTTATAAATACCCTTTACTGTGTTACCATCACTTATTGCCCATTCTATACCTCCTTCATAAATTGCATTATTAGGGCATTCGGGCTCGCATGCTCCACAGTTTATACATTCATTTGTAATTCTGATTGCCATAGTAAGGTCTGCAAAGATACTGACGATTGAAACAAAGATTTTTAATAATATATCCATTTGAATATTATTAAGCATCGACCTAAATTATTGACTATCATGAGTTGAGCTGATTAGAAGCCATATTGTAATTTTTTGACTTTAGTTCAGTTTTTTTTGACAGCTCTGACAATTTATTTAATTTTGGCAAAATTTATGGGAAAGCGCGAGATCAAGGAGGTGTTGATTTTAAACGCCGCAGAAAAAATATTTGAAACCGTTGGTTTTGATAATGCTAAGATGGATGATGTGGCCAGGCAAGCCGAGATGAGTAAAGGATCTATTTATTTCTATTTCCAAAGCAAAGAAAACCTCTATATGGCCATTACCTATCGTGGCATGCATAAATTAAATGATCTGATGTATGCTTGCCTGCATAAACATAAAAATGAACGAGGTGCCCAGGGAGTAGTCGGATTGCTGGAAACCTATATCGATTTTGCAGAAGATTATCCTTTATACATAGAATGTTTGCTGGATTATATGTCCATAAACAGATCTTCTTCATCCGGGATGGATGTAGCCAAAATGACTCAGGCAATGAAGGAGAGTATTTATTATCAAAAAATTCAGGACATTCAGAATGTTCCTGTTACCCTGGCTATAAAAGAAATTGAACGAGGCAGACAGGATGGAAGTGTGCAAAACAGGAATAAACCGGAATTGTTATTCATTACTGCCTGGTCCACGATAGTAGGCTATCTCAAAGTAACTAATGCTTCCGGCAAACACAGATCGACTTTATTAAAAATAAGTAAGCCTGAATGGAAACGATTTGTATTGCAGGTAATGCGAAATCAATTAGAGTCTATAGATTGACCCTGCCTCATAGAGGTCAATCCATTAAAATGAATTCGTCGAGCTCTACCTGGTCAAAATCCTCAACCATCTCTTCGACCCATTGATTAAACCAATTGTCTGCGGCAGCTTCGATGCTGCCATCTTGTAATTCTAATTCTTTGTTCATGGTTATTTTTGTCTTTTAATTGTTTATGATATTCGTCGGGTATTCGTTAGCTGTCAAAATATAATGGGCAATATTTCTTCTGTGGTTTTTTACATTTACCAGAGGGTATTTGGTAAATCGTTTTACTCCCATGGCCAGTGTTTTGAGTACATCACCTTCGGCAAAACTGGATAATGCATCCAAACCATATTTAGTCAACCTTGCATTCACATCATGAAAAAATACTTTAATGACTGACTCCTGTAGGGGTTTTTGCTCAGGCTTAATACCAAGTGAAGATTGTTTTTGAACTCTGTGCAAAAGAGATTCAGCATTGAGTATATCGATCAACATATCCGAACAATTGGTTACAATCTCTTGTTCATCCTGGAGATTTATTTTCCCGTCCATCTGGTATTTTACTGCAGCGCCAGCAACCAAAAGAGCTAATTTTTTAAAATCTTTCAAGGCATTTATTTCTGGACCCCATTCCCTTGTGTCGGATTCCATATTGGGCATGGATGTTAATTCTTTTTGAACAGCCCAGGCGGCATCGGTAAGATTTATTTGGCCCTTCATCGCTCGTTTCATCAGCATGTCGAAAATCAACAGACGGTTGATCTCATTAGTACCTTCATATATTTTATTAATTCTGGCATCGCGATACGCTCTGGCTATTGGATTTTCTTCTGAATATCCGATTCCACCATGGATTTGAATGGCTTCGTCCACCACAAAATCTAATGCTTCTGACGCATTTACCTTTAATACTGAACATTCTATAGCGTATTCCTCTGCAGCAATTAGTTTGGCCTGAGAAGGATCAGTGCCATCATGCAATAACTGATCTATTTTTTCCTGCATTTGATTTGAGACACGATATACTGTGCTTTCTGCTACATAGGTACGTATAAATTGTTCCGCCAGTTTGAATTGTATAGCTCCAAAATGGCCAATTGATTTTCCAAATTGGATCCGTTCATTTGCATATTTCGCACTGCGGCTGATCAAAGTCTTGCATCCACCCACGCAAAATACTCCAAGTTTGAACCGGCCGATATTCAATGCATTAAATGCTATTTTATGTCCTTTGCCTATTTCGCCCAGTAATGCGGATCTGGATATGGTGACATTTTCAAAAAATACCTGTCGGGTAGAGGACCCTTTAATACCCATCTTTTTTTCTTCTTCACCCAGCGAGATACCTTTAGTGCCGGCATCTACCAAAAAACACGAAAATCCGCCTTTATTTTCTTTCCATTCAGATCCATAAACTTGAGCAAACACAATAAATAAATGTGCCCATCCTGCATTGGAAATCCACATTTTTTGACCGTTGAGTACAAAATGGTCTCCATCTATACTCAGATCGGCTCTTGTTTTAGCAGCTAAAGCATCGGATCCTGATCCGGGCTCAGTCAGGCAATAACTTGCAATGGTATCTCCGCTAATAAGGCCTGGCAGATACTGGTTTTTTTGTTCTTCTGTACCAAAATATAGGATAGGAAGCATACCGATACCCGTATGTGCCGCATAAGTGGTGGAAAAAGATCCCATAGGGCCTAATATATCGGTGGCTAACGTATTGGTATTGGTGTCCAGATCTGATCCACCAAACTGTGAAGGCATATGAATACCTAAAAAACCAAGTTCACCCATTTTTTTCATTAACTTCACTGACATACCGGGTTCCTGCTTTTCTATTCTTTCCGTATTTGCCCACACTTCATTAATTAAGAAATCTTGTGCAGTCTTTGCCACCATCAATGATTCTTCGCCAAATTCTTCCGGAATGAAGGTTTGATGAAAATCAGAATCTTTTACGATAAATTCTCCACCTCTCAATAATTCAGATAATACTTCATTCGCCATACATTATGGATTTTATATATTTGACCCAAAGTTAATTTTTATTTTCGATTTTATCAAGTCGTTCACTGATGATTAACATTTTCAGTATTAATAGGGTGGGATGTATTATTGACCATGGGTCAAATTATACCAGAGTAATAAATAGAATTGGCTTATTAGCTCGCAGACTGGCAACGAAATTGGCACGACGGCAACTCTATGTTTTAATATTTTCTTACCTTGGATTTTTAAATTTTACCAGATGAAATCATTTCCAGTTATTCTCATTTTATTGTTAAACGTGTTGACAGTTTCAGCTCAAAAGAAAAAGCAAGCAAAAGCAGAACCCGTTGTTCCTGTTACGAATGAAATCCCCTCGATCAATATTGAGGCTAATCAGTTTAAATCATTAAAATGGAGAAATATAGGTCCATTCAGGGGAGGCAGGTCTACGGCTGTATGCGGCGTGCCCGATCAGGAAAATACCTATTACATGGGAAGTACTGGTGGTGGGGTATGGAAAACGCTTGACGGAGGTCAAACCTGGAAAAACATTTCAGATGGTTTTTTTAATACCGGATCTGTAGGAGCGATCCAGGTGGCATGGTCAGACCCTAATGTTGTATATGTAGGAATGGGCGAATCACCTGTAAGGGGAGTAATGACCTCCCATGGAGATGGGGTGTATAAATCTACCGATGCAGGGCAAACCTGGAATCACCTGGGATTAAAAAGTGTAAGGCAAGTGTCCAGAGTGCGTGTACATCCTCAAAACACCGATTTGGTCTATGTTGCTGCTCAGGGTAGCCCTTATCAACCAACCACTGATCGAGGCATCTACAGATCTAATGATGGAGGGAAGACTTGGGATAAAAAATTGTTTGTGGATGAAAATAGCGGCGCCTGCGATTTAAGTATGGATATGAAAAATCCCAGAGTATTGTACGCGGCATTCTGGGATCATCAAAGATTACCCTGGTATGTACGAAGTGGCGGAAAAGGCAGCAGTGTTTGGAAATCAACCGATGGGGGTGATACCTGGAAAAAACTAACTGTAGGTTTACCTAAAGCCATCATGGGTAAAATAGGCATTTCTGTTTCCATGGCAAATCCACAACGGGTTTATGCCATCATAGAATCCGATGAAGGTGGTTTGTACAGGTCCGATGACGGAGGATCTTCATGGTCCCTAATCAACAGTGATCGGGTGCTTCGTGCCAGAGCCTGGTATTATATGCATATCTATGCCGATCCGCAAAATCAAGACAGGGTAATTGTATTGAATGCTCCATATTTGGAATCAACAGACGGGGGTAAAACTTTTAAAAATGTATCTGTACCTCACGGAGACAATCATGATTTATGGATCAATCCCACTAATAATGCCATTATTGCCAATAGTAATGACGGTGGAGCAAACATCAGCTATAATAGCGGCCTTTCCTGGAGTACACAAACCAATCAGCCTACTGCTCAATTTTATAGGGTGATAGCAGATAATCGATTTCCCTATTGGGTATACGGTGGTCAGCAGGATAATACTGCCCTTGCCGTAATGAGTCGCACTGATGGACCAGGCATAAGCGGTAAAGATTGGTTGGTAATCTCAGGATGTGAAAGCGCCTGGCCAGCATTCGATCCAAATAATCCCAGGTATATCTATTCAGGATGTTACCAGGGGATCATTGAAGAATTTGATTGGGAAACAAAATCTCAGAAAGATGTAATGGCTTACCCGTATCTCGGTTTAGGATCGAAACCTGGGGAGATGAAATACCGGTTTAACTGGAATGCTCCTATCATCGTATCCAAATTTGATCCAAAAGTGATTTTTCATGGGGGAAATAAAGTCCTCCGGTCATCTGACAGGGGAATAAATTGGACCGAAATTTCACCAGATCTCACTAAAAATGAAGTAACAAAGCAGGGAAAGGGTGGTGGCCCTATTACAAATGAAACTGCAGGAGGAGAAAACTACAACACTATTGCCTGCCTTATTGAATCTCCATTAGAAGCAAATGTGTTATGGGTAGGTACCGATGATGGTTTGGTTCAAATGACCCGGGATGGAGGAAAAACATGGATGAATGTTACCCCTACGGACATGAAAGAGGGGCTTGTGAACAGAATTGATGTTTCTCCTCACGATCCGGGTACCGCCTATGTAGCCTATACCAGATATAAGTTTAATGATTTTGAGCCCTATGTGTATATTACAAAAGATTACGGCAAGACATGGGTTCAAAAAAATAAAGGAATAGATAAAGAAGCGCATGTAAGAGTAGTAATAGAAGATCCTGTACGTAAAGATTTATTGTATGCAGGTACGGAAACTGGATTTTATTTAAGTTACAACGGAGGGGAAAATTGGCAAAAATTTCAACTCAATCTCCCCGTGGTACCAATTACTGATATGAGGGTGCATCAAAACGATATAATAATGTCAACCGCGGGAAGGGCATTTTGGATTTTAGATGATTTGAAACCTATTCAAGATTATAAGCCTGAAGATTTTACAAAAAAATTGAAGGTATACCAGCCTGAGGTAAGTATACGATATGGAGGATTCGAGGGGATTGATGGATTACCTGCTTCATCCGCTTTGGGTGCCAACCCACCATCAGGATTGATTCTTTATTATTCTTTATTGCCTTCTGATACAGCTGAACAGGTAAACATAGAAATCATCAATGCGGAAGGAAAAGTGGTAAGATCGTACGCTTCGAATGAAAAATTACCTTCAAAACGGGCTACCAAAGACACTGCCATGAATAGATTAATTTGGAATTTCAGGACTGAATCACAAACTCTTCCGGATGGTTTGTTTGTAATAGGAGGCAATAATGGTTACAAAGTAAGCCCGGGAATTTATAAGGTAAAGGTTACCTATGGTAAAGAGTCTGAAACCAAAGAATTCGAATTAAAAAATGACCCCAGGCAAACTACTACTTCGGATCAATTTAATGAGCAACAGGCTATACTGGCGCAATTAAAAGCTTCGATTGATGATATTTATGATCAGGTGAAAAAATTGCGATATGTAAAAGATCAGGCTAACGCTTTTACTAAACGCGGAGATCTGGAAAATAAAGAGATAAAGGATAAAATAAATGCAATAAATAAGAATATCGATAGTCTGGAAGCCAGTTTGGTACAATCAAAAACTAAAACTTTTCAGGATGTGATTAATTTTGAAAATCAATTGGATGGTAAACTCAAACATGTACTGGATGTAATCGATGAAGCAGTGCCTCCGGTGACACAAGGTCAAAAGAGCAGGGCTAATGATCTTATAAAAGAATGGGTAGTTCAAAAAGCAGCAGTAAATAGAATTCTCCAAGAAGAAGTAAAAGAATTAAACATGTTAATTCAAAAAAATCAGGTTCCGTTTATATCCACCGAACCTACAGGCAGTAAACCTCCCTCTAAAAGTTAATGGTGAATTGAGAGTGTAAATAAGAAAATGGAGTAGTGGAATCAATTTAATTTTCAAGGCATTTTTGAAATATGAATCAATTTAAAAACAGATCGATTGCTCTTATTGCCCACGATGGTAAAAAACTGGATATGGCATCTTTCATATTTAAACATCATGCTGTATTAACCCATTTTACCTTGTTTGCAACTAAAACCACGGGTACCTATATTGAAAGGGAAGGTATACCGGTGCTTAAATTATTATCTGGTCCACAAGGCGGAGATGCTCAAATAGCGGCCATGGTTGCTGAAGAAAAACTCGACGCAGTGATTTTTTTTAGGGACCCATTGAATGCACATCCGCATGAACCCGATGTACAGATGCTGATGAGGGTGTGTGATGTGCATAATGTCCCGTTGGCGACTAATCCGGCTACGGCTACGATGATATTAGATACATTGGTTGCCGCGGAATTGTCCAGGATAAATTGAAAGTATTCCAATAAATGATATTAAATATTACAAACGGGAAATGAATGAGATGTCACTGAAGCAAGTTGATTTTGGGTCATTAATGGCTAAAGTTGAAGTATATAAAAATATTTTGCGCAATACAGAATTGTACAGGCAAAAATGGAAACCCGATATGAAACCATTGATTGAAAAAGTGTTGAATGATTTTATATCTCAATCCGGATTGAAAGCGGAAGTCAAAATTCAGGATAAAATAGAAAATCTCGAATCAATTGTGCTGGATCTGGGTAGAAGCAGTAGTGGTATCAGTGAAAATATGGAAGATACGGATGTAAAGCGAACCATGATAAAATCCAATGGAGCCCTTATCTATCAGCAGTTGTTTAATGGCAAAGTAATGGTAATGATTGCCAATCCATCTATTGAGGGTTATGGAGAACCCAAAGCTCCGGTTACCATTGAGATTCTAAGACCGGAAGAGGTAAAAGAAGGGTATATCACAAGGCACCTGGAAACATTTATCAAGAGTATAACTGAATGGGAAGATTTTGATGACCATATGCCATCCAAAACTCCGATTGGTTTTCAGCCTTTGAAAGAATGAGAAAAAAATATTAAATAGTCTAACTGATTTTGATCAGTGTTTTCACATTTTTCTTTTTATTTATTTGCTCCTAAATACCATGATGGATGGAAGCAATAATCAAACCCAGGGCTGATGTCATAAAAAAACTCATTTGCATCAGTCTTGGAATCATTTACATTTGGTTTGGGGCCCTGAAAATGGTGCCCGGCTGGAGTCCTGCAGAAGAATTGGCAGGTGAAACTATATTTGCCCTCAGTTTTCATATCATTCCGCCCTCAATAGGAGTAAAGATGCTGGCTGTATATGAATTAATCATTGGTTTTGCTTTCGTCTTTGGAATGAGAAATAAGTTAATATTGTCTCTGTATATGGTCCATATGATGGGTACATTCACTCCTTTATTTTTATTACCTGCTTATTCATTTACTCATTTTCCTTTTGTACTTACACTTGTGGGCCAGTATATCATTAAAAATGTTTTATTCTTAGCTGTAGGGTTCTGGCTTTGGAAGGAGAGCAATGAGTAGCCTGATTTATTGGATTAATCCACCAGGAGTCATGAGGAGAAAAAAAAAGGCAACCTTTTCAGATTGCCTTGGTATACATTAAATAGGTAGTTGCTTTTTATTACATCATACCATCCATTCCGCCACCACCGTGTGGATGCGCATGACCTGCTTCTTTTTCTTTTGGCTTGTCATTTACCACACATTCTGTGGTCAAAATCATACCAGCAATTGAAGCAGCATTTTCACTAGCAATGCGAGTCACTTTTGTGGGATCGATTACACCGGCTTTCTTCAAATCTTCGTATGCATCTGTTCGGGCATTGTACCCGGTCGCACCTTTGCTTGAAAGTACTTTCTGGAAAACTACACTACCTTCCACACCTGCATTTTCAGCAATGATACGAAGGGGAGCTTCTAATGCTTTCTTTACTATTTGAATTCCTATAAGCTCATCTTCATTATCTCCTTTGAATTTATCCAAAGATGGAATAGCTCTTACCAATGCCACACCTCCGCCTGCTACGATGCCTTCTTCAATCGCGGCACGGGTAGCGTGCAATGCATCATCAACACGGTCTTTCTTCTCTTTCATTTCTACTTCAGTCGGAGCACCTACGTACAATACGGCCACACCGCCAGAAAGCTTGGCTAATCTTTCCTGAAGTTTTTCTTTATCGTAATCAGAGGTAGTGGACTCGATTTGTTGTTTGATTTGATTGATTCTTGCCTGAATCATGGCATTGTCACCGCGACCGTTTACAATGGTGGTGTTGTCTTTGTCAACCGTGATTTTTTCTGCCTGACCCAACAGATCGATTTCAATGTTTTCAATTTTATATCCTTTTTCTTCGGATATTACAGTACCTCCTGTGAGAATGGCGATATCTTCTAACATAGCTTTTCTTCTGTCGCCGAATCCAGGAGCTTTAACAGCAACTACTTTCAGATTGGCACGAAGCCTGTTTACCACCAATACTCCCAGTGCCTGGCTTTCCATATCTTCGGCTATAAGTAAAATTGGTCGGCCGGTGCTGATTACCTTTTCCAACAAAGGCACAATCTCCTGCATATTAGAGATTTTTTTATCGTGGATAAGTATGAACGGGTTTTCATACTCGGCAGTCATGTCTTCTGTATTGGTCACGAAATAAGGAGACAAGTAACCTCTGTCAAATTGCATACCCAATACTTCCTGAACATAGGTATCGGTACCTTTAGCTTCCTCCACGGTGATTACTCCATCTTTAGAAACTCTCTTCATAGCATCGGCTATCAAGTTGCCAATTTCCTCATCGTTATTAGCTGAAATAGATGCTACTTGTTTGATTTTATTGAAATCATCACCTATGGTTTCGGTTTGGTTTTTCAGTTCATTCACTACTTGTTTTACGGCTTTGTCTATACCTCTTTTAAGATCCATTGGATTTGCACCGGCAGCGACATATTTCATACCTGCGGTGACCATAGCCTGTGCTAAAACAGTAGCAGTAGTAGTTCCGTCTCCAGCCTGATCGGCTGTTTTCGAGGCTACTTCTTTTACCATTTGGGCTCCCATATTCATCACTGCATCTTCAAGCTCTATCTCTTTTGCTACGGTGACACCATCTTTTGTAATAATAGGTGCACCGAAACTTTTTTGTATTACCACATTGCGACCTTTAGGGCCTAGTGTTACTTTTACAGCATTTGCCATTGCGTCGATACCCGCTTTTAATCTTTCGCGAGCTTCTGCATTAAAACTTATTTGCTTAGCCATTTTTATAATTTTTACTAATTAAATAAAAAATAATTTAAAACAATATTATAGTACTACCAGGATGTCGTCTTCACGCATGATCAGATAGTCCTGACCTTCATGATGCAATTCCTGACCTGCATATTTGCCATAGAGTACTATATCTCCTACGGCTACAGTCATTAAATTTCCATCTTTACCAGGGCCTACAGCCACTACTTCACCTCGCTGAGGTTTTTCTTTTACAGTATCAGGTATGATGATTCCACCTTTTGTTTTTTCTTCGGCAGGGGCCGGCTTCACGATTACTCTGTCATTGATAGGTTTCATGATTTTAAAAATGTTTATATTAAAATGTTAAATAAATTGAATTTGCAGAGCTTATATCATTAATAATGCCAATTAAGATTGATCTGACATTTTTGCAGATTTCTATATAACGGACTAATAACTAAGAGGATAAATGATATAAAATCTGTCATATAATGTAAGAGCTGCCGTGTAAAATTGACAGTTTGGATTATTGAGGAGTGACAGGAGCTGCGGCTTCACTGGCGCCGGTAACAAACATTGCAGTTATGATACAAAGAATAAATAGAGCGGCAATCAATCCCCAGGTAAGTTTTTCTATAAAGTCAGTGGATCTGGCCACACCAAATAGCTGATTTGCACCCTGGCCGCCAAAAGTGGAATCAATGCCACCTCCTTTAGGGTTTTGAATCAATACAGCCAGGATCAGAAGGGCACTTACTATTCCAATTAACACAATTAATAAAGTAATCATAACGAATTATCAGTCTTTAATTTTTCAATTTTGACCGCAAAAGTAGCACTTTTTTCAGGATATTCTACTGCCAATTTTTCATACATCTGGATAGCCAGGTCAGCCCTCCCTTGCTTTGCCCATAAATTAGCGAGGCTTTCGGAGCTTATTCCTTGATTCAAGTCCAGGCTGGATTTTATCAACTCATCTGTTTCCCGATGAATATCCTGTATTGTGTTAAAATTGTTTTCAACGGTCTCCATAGCAGAGGTGTCCACCTGGTATTTTTCAATTGGGATCGTGCAAGGAGGTAAGGTGTTTAAATAGGTTACAAAATCAGATATTTCTACCTGGAATAACTCTCTTTTTACTTTATGCTGAGAGCTCATCCTATTGGAAGATAAATCAAGGGTGGAGCTACTTAAATAATCTGGAGTGTTTTCTGAATTGATTAAGTTGTTGTTATCCCTTTTCTCCTCGTGTTCAGGTTCAATGGATGGATCAGGCAATACCGGGAGTAAAATATCTTTACTAGTTAAATCGGATACATATTCCTGTCGGGCAATGGCATGCAATTGTGAATTCAGGTCTGCATAGGAATCCTTTGAATGAATGCCTTTGGTATCCAACTCAGCAAGATAAGGTACTGAAGAGACCGCGTGCTGCATTTCGGTCGTTTCTTCTTTTGAGATAGACTCAGGTCTGTGTAATCTGTATAAAAACTCCTTTAACTTCATCTACCAGGTTGTCCGACAAAAATAGTAAATTAGTACTTAGGATTGATGGTTTGAAATATCTTTATTTGATTCACATAAAATTCTGATGCAGAATATATTCTCTTTTTCACACAAATAATTACATCTTATAAATCATAGTATCTTTACCGAATCGTGAATATACCTAGCAATCAGCTTCCCAGAATTGTAATAGTAGGAGCGGGGTTTGCCGGTCTTAGACTTGCCCGGAAATTGATGGCAAAGCATTTATTTCAGGTAGTGTTGATAGACAAAAACAATTATCATCAATTCCAACCCTTATTTTATCAGGTGGCCATGGCTGGCTTAGAACCCAGTTCTATATCCTTCCCGCTCCGAAGAGTGTTAAGGTCAGATTCAAATGTTTTCATCAGGATTGCTGAGGTATTGGCAGTCGACCCTTCACTCAATATGATTACTACTGATATCGGGAGCCTGGTTTACGATTATTTGATCCTTGCTACGGGTGCCAAAACCAATTTTTTTGGCAATCAAAATATTGAAAAAATTGCTCTGACACTGAAATCTCTTTCAGAAGCACTTTTGGTAAGGAATACTATCCTGGATCACTATGAAACAGCATTGGATGAAGAAGACAGTGAGAAGAGACAAGGATATGTCGATATCGTAATTATAGGTGGGGGGCCATCTGGTGTAGAGCTGGCGGGATCACTGGCTGAAATGAAAAAATACATATTACCCAAAGATTATAATGAGCTCAATCCTAAAGAAGTGGATATTTATTTGATAGAAGCTAACGCTAATATTCTGGCATCCATGTCAAAAAAATCATCCCAGGCGGCTGAAAAGTATTTAAAAAAAATGGGAGTGATGGTTTTAAAAAACAACCGAGTTTCCAATGTCGATCACGATTTTGTCTATCTGCAGGATGGTTCTAAAATTATGAGTAAAAATGTAATATGGACAGCTGGCCTTACCGGGGCCATTTTACCCGGGTTGCCTGCACAGGCTATCTCCAAATCCAACCGAATAAAAGTGGATGTTTATAATAAAATGGAAGGCAGCCAAAATATTTTCGTGATCGGTGATCTGGCTTGCATGGAAATGCCAGAATTTCCCGGAGGGCATCCGCAGGTCGCACAGGTCGCAATTCAGCAGGCTAAAAACCTGGCTTTTAACCTGAATAAATTGAATACCCCCGGATTCAAATGGAAGCCTTTTGAATATAAAGATTTAGGCACTCTGGCTACGATAGGTAGAAATAAAGCGGTAGCCGATTTCAAATTATTTTCATTTTCAGGTTTTTTAGCCTGGCTACTTTGGTTATTTGTACATCTGTTTCAATTATTAGGTGTGAGAAATAAATTATTTGTTTTTCTCAATTGGGTATTTAATTATATATCCTATGATCAGGCCTTGAGATTTATTATTCGACCTAAGGCAAGTATGCGGGATAAGCATAAGTAAATAAACCTTTGAAGAGAATTTTAGTGATATGGATATAACCCAGGTACTGATTTTAGTGATAGTAAGTTTTAGTGCTTCATGCCTCAGTTTTTATTCTGGATTCGGATTGGGTACGTTGTTATTGCCTGTATTTGCAATTTGGTTCCCAGTAGATCAGGCTGTTTTGATGACCGCCCTGGTACATTTTGCCAATAATATATTTAAGTGGCTGCTTACGAGGAAAAATATGGATCCATTAATAATCGTCCGGTTTGGAATGCCAGCTATTGCAGGGGCTATACTAGGGGCATTGATATTAAATTTACTGAAAGATAATTCTACTGTTTATCATTGGTATTTTATTGGAAAAACCCGTGCAATATACCCGATAAAGCTAATAATCGGAGGTTTGATATTAACTTTTGGTATAATGGAGTTTGTTGAATTTGGATCCAAAGTTTGGTCTTTAAAATCAATGACAATAGGCGGTTTATTATCCGGTTTTTTTGGTGGTCTATCCGGTCACCAGGGAGCATTGAGAAGTGCTTTCTTATTGAGATATGATCTCACGAAAGAAGTTTTTATCGCCACGGGTATTGCAATAGCATGCCTGGTAGATACGGCTCGTATAATAGTGTATTTACCACAGTTGTTGTCAGGTGAAATTAATGCCAATGCAGGAATAATATCCTTAGCGATGTCTGGCGCATTCGGTGGGGCATGGATTGGTAACCAATACCTGAAGAAAGTAAAAATCAAATGGATTAAAATAATTACGACTATAGGTGTAATTTTGATAGGCATAGCAATTGCTATTGGATTAATTTAAAATATTTGTTCATATGTGGTCATGGCTCTCCAATCGCGCACCAGGCTATCAAAAGATAGCAGATAGGCTCAAGCTAAGCTATAGTGAAAATGATGATAAAAAGTCACTATTGGCACTGCATAAAGGGTATAAATTATTTAAAATCGGGAGCGGTAAAAAAATAAAACATATTTTAAAATGCGACACGGGATTGAGAGAAAATGCTTTTTTGTTTGAGTATTCCTACACTGTGTCTACGGGCAAATCCACGGCTGTTATGACGCAACACGTATATTCAGTGTTATTTAAAAATAGCTACCCCGTTTTCTTTATTAAACCGCAAAATTTTCTAGATGATATTGGAAAGTGGTTTGGGATGCAGGATATTGATTTTGAATCGTATCCGGCTTTTAATAAAAATTATATTGTAAAGGCTCAGAATCCGCCAGTCTTTCAAAAGTTTCTATCCCGGGATGCGTTGGGCTTTCTTTCTTATGAAAAAGGATGGACTATTGAGTCGCTTGGAAATCAGATCATTATTTATAAAGCTACAAAGAGAATGAATGAAGAAATGGTAGAGCCTTTTTACCAGGCATCTTCAACACTATATCAATTATTAACTGGTCAAAAGTCATTGGAAGGAATGGATTCCGTTCCCGTACTAAAGAAAAAATGAGTCGCCATAAGATTTTCGAAGCAATTGCCAAAGAGCAAAATTGGCATAAAATGTTTGGAGGAGATACTCATAGGGCACTTGGGATAGGTCCGTTTCAGCTACTGTATAAAAATGGATCATCCAAAGTGGAGGGTCTTTCCATGACTACACTTCAATCCAGGGAAATGATTTTTGATTTAATATCATGGCGGAACCATACTTTTCCAGGTACAACGGCGTATTATTATTTAAATACCCAAATTCAATGGCCGATCTTTATACTAGAGCCAAGGTCTCATCCGGATTATTTACTTTATACATTTTTTAACCGTTTTAAGAAAACAGGAAATAGTCAGTATGAAGATTTTCAATTGAGTTATAGATTGGTTTCGCCTTTGAATAAAATGAGACCTCAATTCTTAAGTCATGAAATTAAATTATTTTTTAATTATGAACACAACTGGACAATAGAAGGCAATGGTCAGCAATTGCTGCTTTACAAGGAAAACAATCTTATCGCAAGTGATCAATTGCGGTCATTTATTCAAGTTTGTCAAACTATTGTAAAATTGTTTTCTGGTGAACAAGTACTGTAGATTTAATTTCAAAGACGAGAATATTTAAAAAACTCGATTTATTTAGGCTCATTAGGTTGTTTTGTCTAGCTGGTTTGACTGGGTCTTACTTCAATTTTACTGGGTAATGTTCTGGGATGCATTTGTAAAAGATCGATCACCATTTGTCCAATATCTTCAGGTTGAATTTTCCATTGATCTTTTTCATCAGGAATATGTTGGTTGAAAAAAGTAGCAACAGAACCCGGCATAATGGTAGTCACTTTAATTTGGTAAGGTCTGAGGTCTAACATAATTGCCTGTGAAAATCCAACTAATCCAAATTTGCTGGTATTGTAAGCACTGCCATTGGCAAAGAAGTTGGTACCGGCCAGGCTGGCGATGGTAATGATATATCCTTTTGAGGCCTTCAGAGAAGGTAAAGCCGCTTTAACACTATTAAATACGCCAGTCAGGTTCGTATTTAAAGTTTCGTGCCATTGATCGGTTGTAATTACATCAATAGGGGCAAAATGTCCCACACCGGCATTGGCCACCAAAACATCCAGCTTGCCCCACTTATCCATGATGGTTTTTATGGCCAATACTTCATCATTTGCATTTTTTACATCTGATTGAATCACTAACCAATCTTCAGCGGGGAAAAGAAATTTTACTTCTTTTTCAATATGCCTGCCGGAAATAGCCACTTTCATTCCGTTTTCAATGGCAAGTTTAGCTATACCCAGACCGATTCCTTTAGTGCCCCCGGTAATGTAAATTGTTTTATTTTTTATGTCTTGCATAGAATTTAATTTGATCTGCAAATGTAGTGGAATTGAAATGGGCAGGATTTGCCAATGTGTTAATGCATTGGGTTTATTGGTTATTTACTACGTTAACTCAGCCTTCAATAATTTGGATGAATAAAAACGGGGAAATTTGATTATATTAAAGTCATTAAACACATATTTATTATGAAAAATTTTGCATTTAATTTTCTTTTTTTGTGTTTTGTTGTTGGTTGTACTACCGATGATAAATTTATCAGCACTGGTTCGGCTTCTGTGCAAAAAACGGCATTAAAAAATTTTGAATTCTTTACCTACAATGAGTATAAACCCCAATTTCTGGTAAGCTCAACTCCTGATCTTTCCAATGCAGGAATTGATCCATTGCCCGGAAATCTGATTAACAGTGGCAGCACCCTGATGGCGACCAACATTAAGAATCCTGCCCCAGTGGATCCCATTGTAAATCTTGGACGGGTATTGTTTTATGATAAAAATTTATCTGTAAATGGCCAGGTTTCCTGCGGATCATGTCATATTCAAAGCAAAGCATTTACAGATGGTCTTACCCATGCTTTGGGATATAATAGAGTAATGACTGACATGAGTACAATGTCAATACAAAATATGTCATTCATAAATAATTATCAATGGAAATCAAATACAGATGATTTGGTGCAACTGGTGGCAAAACCATTAATACATCCGGTAGAAATGGGTAATAGAAGTATAGAAGATGTTATCACAAGAATTAAAACACTTGGATATTATGATGGACTGCATAAAGTTGCATTTGGCAACGCCCAGATTGAAGAGAAAAGCATCACCTGGGCATTGGCTCAGTTTGTTGGAAGCATTTATTCTTCCAATTCAAAATTTGATAAAAACCTAAAATCGGCTTTTACCGATTTTAGTCAGGAAGAAAAACAAGGTAAGGAGTTGTTTTTTGGCAAAGCACTGTGCAATCAATGTCATGCTTTCCCAACGTTTGCTGCTCCTGATTTTGCAGGTGGAGCGTATGGCAAATCCACATCCTCGTTTTCGATACATAAAAACGGAATCGATACAGATAAAAAGGGCATGGCTAATAATGGATTAGCCGGTTTGGCAGGAAATCTCGCTAGAATTAAAATACCGACTCTTCGGAATATTGAATATACCGGACCCTATATGCACGATGGTAGATTCAAAACATTGGAAGAAGTGATTGAACATTATGATCATGGCGTGATTGCCAGTGCAGAACTAGATGCGGTCTTAAAAACTAAAGAAAATTCACCCCTGAAATTGAATTTATCTTCTTCCGAAAAACAAGCACTTAAAGCATTTTTACTGACTCTTACTGATGCGGATATGCTGACTGCGAGGAGATATTCGGATCCATTCCAATAATTTTAAGCGAACTTATTACCGACCTATAAACAGTTCTATAGTAAGCATCTGAATCAAATATCTAACTGATCTTTAGGTTTAATCTTTTTATTTGCATACCAGTTTGATGCAATCCGCATATACCCACTTTATACTTACGATGATTATTACCGGTGATATAGGAGATGGTAGTAATATTTGCTACTTCCTGCCACTTCTATCTACAAAATTACTACCTGCCTGTTGTGTTCCCATCATCAATACATCCTGGATGTTTACATAGGATGGCCTGGAGGCTACAAAATAGATGGTTTCGGCTACATCTTTTGATTTAAGCGGATTAAAATCATTATAAATTTTTGCTTTCTGTTCATCGCCGTGAAATCGGACTTTTGAAAATTCCGTTTCCTCGGTCATACCCGGTGCTATCTGGCTTACTCTGATGCCATGGGTGTATAAGTCCATGCGCATTGTTTTGGTAAGCATATCCACTGCAGCCTTGGAAGCACAATATACGTTTCCTCTTGCATAGGCATCTTTTCCCGCGGTAGAACAAATGTTGATGATATGTCCGGATTTATTTTTTACCATTTCAGGACTGATGAGTCTGGTCATGTATAACAACCCTTTTAAATTAGTATCAATCATAGACTCCCAATCACTCAAATCTCCTTCATGTATATAATCCAGGCCACTGGCCAGACCAGCATTATTTATCAGGATGTCAATGGGTCTATACCCCTGAGGAATTTGAGAGATTGCATTGTTTACATCATCGTATTTCTGAATGTCGAAAGATAATGGAAATACATTCACCTCGTATTTTTCTGTGATTTCATTCCTTAATTCATCTAATCTGTCAGCTCTTCTGCCACAAATAATGAGATCATGACCATGAGAGGCAAATTCAATGGCGGTAGCTTTACCAATGCCTGAAGTGGCACCCGTTATCAATACTTTCATATTTTTATTTTCAATATTTTAGTAATTCTTTCCTCAAAATCTTTAACAAATTCGTTGTATTTGCTGGTGGCAGGTCCGTCTATTCCGGTATGTATAAATTGAATAGTATTGTTTTTGTCCAGTACTATCATAGTAGGGTAGGAAAGGATGGTATCAATAAAAGGCAACTGCTTTGAAGTTTCCTCTTTATTTGTGGAGGTACTGGCGAGTAGAATATCATAAGGCATATTCATTTTATTTTTATAATTTTTGATGCTGGCCAATGCTTTGGCGGTATCTCTGTATCGTTCGCAGGCCAATGCTATTACATCTATATTTTGATCAGGATGTGCATCCAAATAGGATGTTATAAACCGGGTTTCGTCGTAGCAATTTGGACACCAGGTGCCCATGATCTGAATGATTTTTATATCCTTAGTATAATGTGATAAGGATTTCGTAATTCCGTTATGATCTAAAAAGGAAAACGAAACAGGGCTGTTGCTTGCTTTGTTCAGCATTATAGCACTTGTAAGAGTAGCATTTTCATTTTTGGTTCCTTCAAAGAGAGAAGGGGTGGATTTTCCAGATTTATAAGTGCCGATTAAAGAATCACCGTTAACTTTTCCGTAAAACAAAAAAGCATGTGACCCATCAAAACAGCTCAGATAAAATTTATTTCCATTTATTGTGCCATCAAGGTATCGATAATCTCCCGTCTCAGTCCGGAAAGTACCGCTTAACAAGTTGCCTGACTGTTTTAATTCACCTACTGCAGGGTAAGGGCTTTTGGTATCGGCATCAAAGATACAAGACCAATTCCCGGTCATATCGACGGACGGAACTTCCGTCAATACATCGAAGCGCTTATTTCTGCCAAACCTTGCCGTGAAAGGAATGGAGTAATTTACTTTGCTGCGAACAGTCCAATCACCCTGTAAAATACCTTCTTTTAGAATAGCCCTGATATGTGAATCAAAAATGGGGAAATCTATTAACACCGTATCTTCAGCCGTACTTCGGTTTCTTGCAACCCTCACATCTTCCAATTTTATTCTTTCTTCGGCATTTATGATTTCGATATATGGCTTTTCATTTTCGTATTTTACTTCGAATAAAAATGGCAAATCGGATTCTATATCATTTATTGGTCGGGACTTTTCTTTTTCATATCGCTCTATTTCATCTTTTAAGGAAAGTTTTGGTTCGGGATTCAAATAAAGCACCCCTCTCCAAATACCCGGAGCAAGCGATGGGTGTGGATTTTTAGGTTCAATGCAAGATTGAAAAGTATACTGAACTAAAAGGATGAAGAGGATATTTTTCACGATTCGGATTTTTCGCCCACAAAATAGTCCTCTTTATACTTAAATAATACATTAAAAGTAGTAAGGCTGCCATAGATTCGGGTGATGTATTGTTGCATCTCTACTTTTTCAGCATCAGTTAGTTTCGAATGCCCGTTAATTTTTTGCTCCAATACCCTCAATCTATCCCTCAGCATTACTATTTTATGGAAAAAGGTTTCTATCGGGAGTTCCTTAGGTTTGAGGTTGGTGTCGGATGGTTTGAGGATCAGATTGCCCTGGTCCCATTTGTCGCCGATTTCAGTCACAGAACTGATATCAGACCATTGTTTTAATATTTTGATCAATGATTTTTCCGCTTGAGTGAAAGTTACCAATTCTTCCGGTTCAATGCGCTCTATAATTTCCCAGGCACCGTATTCCTTGCCCACGGATTTTACCCCATAGTGCATAAAACAGACATCGTAAGCTATTTGATATAACCTGATGATGACACCTTCTCCATAAGCAGGATGTTTTACTCTGCTTCCAATACCCAATATTTTATCTGAATCCATACTATGAAATTGTATTTTTGCGCAAAGCTAATATTCAAATGAAATCAAAATCCATTCTATTATTTATTTTTCTCTGTTTTATAGGCAAAGAATCAGTTTATTCCCAAAAAATCGTAAAAAAAATTAATAAAAAGGTAAGTGAGAAGGCCATTTACCAGGATATGATGTATTTGGCTTCCGATGAGCTCAAAGGCCGTAAAACGGGAGAACCAGGCAACGAAATGGCCGCCAACTATATAGCGGAAGAATTTCGCAAAGCCGGTGTACAAAAAGTGCCTGGAATGAAAGATTATTTTCAATCACTTCCCTTTATAAAATTTCAAGTAGCGCCAAGCGGGTCAATAAACTTTTTGGGTAAATCTTTTACCATCAAAGACCACCTGTTAATCTTAGATGGCTCACCTGTATCAGTGGATTCAGGATATGCTGTTTTTGTTAATTATGGTTTAGAAGAAGATTACATGGAATTAGATGTAAAAGGAAAATATGTATTAGCCCAATCCGGATTGCCTAGTGTCGCATCTCCACTGGAAGTCTTTGAATCTATGCCCCGTAAAAGAAGGATCGCAAAGGATAAAGGTGCGCTCGGTCTGATTGAAATATATTCCCTTCCATATGCATTTAATGCAATTAAGAATTATTTTTCTCAGGAGCGTCTCGAACTATCCGCGTCCGCTGCCGAACCGGTATCGTTATACCATGCCTATCTTCAAATACCCGCCAATGTCAATAAACCTACCTGGAAAAAAGGGGAATCCTATCCTGTCAAAGTAAAGAGTCCTGGACTGATAAATAAACCGGTAAATACTGTAAATGTGATAGGTTATATACCCGGAAAGAAAAAGGATTTAGCGGATGAATATGTTTTATTAACTGCTCATTTTGATCACGTTGGGGTCCGGGCCGGAGCGGTTGTAGATAAGGATACCATTTGGAATGGTGCCAGAGACAATGCCTGGGGTACAGTGGGTATCCTTTCAGCAGCCAGATTTCTAGCCAAATATCCTCCTGACAGATCGGTCTTGATAGCAGCCGTTAATGGAGAGGAAATTGGGCTTTTAGGCTCAAAATATTTAGCTGATCATCCGGTTATACCCTGGAAAAAAGTAATTTTTAATCTGAATAGTGATGGAGCAGGGTATGCCGATACTACACTGGTTGCAGTAATTGGCCTCAATCGAACAGGAGCTGCAAATGAAATGAATGCTGCATGTAAGGCATTTGGACTTGAAACGGTGGCAGACCCAGCACCGGAGCAGGGACTATTTGACAGGTCAGATAATGTAAATTTCGCCAAAATCGGCATTCCAGCCCCAACTTTCGCTGCAGGCTTCAGGACATTTGATGCTGCAGTTTCAAAATACTATCATCAGTCGATAGATAATCCTACCAATATCAGTTATGGTTATCTAAACCGATTTACCAAGTCCTTTTTGTATTCTGCGTATTTGATAGCAAATAAATCCAACCTGCCTCGTTGGACTGAAGGGGACAAATATGAGCCGGCTGCGAAAAAGCTGTATGGATATTAGGGAGTCATAGTCGGAATTATTAATGCAAGTGGATCATTCCATTTTATTTTGGAGTTTAATCGCTTGAACCAATATGATGGCATCGTTGTTTATATTTCTGTATTTTTGTATAACTAAATCAGTGACGGCATGACAGAAACAATGACTGAGAATAAGATGTTAACCCTGACTTCGTCAGCAATTGCCCAGCTTAAAAGGATTAAAATAGAGCAGCAAATATCTGATAATCATGGACTTAGGGTAGGTGTAAAAGGAGGAGGTTGTTCCGGCTTTTCATATATATTAGGTTTTGATCAACCCAAAGAAGACGATTACAGATTTGAGCAGGATGGCATAGAGGTGTTGCTCGACAAAGCACATGCTTTATACTTGATGGGTATAGAAATTGATTGGCTGGAGGGTTTAAACAACAGGGGATTTTCATTTAATAATCCCAATGCAAAAAGCACTTGTGGCTGTGGAAGTTCTTTTGCTGCCTAGGTTTGGTTTTATCTATTCATTTTTCAGGCATAAGATTATCTTTATGCGATGCAATTACTCGATGGTGCATTAGTAGCTCAAATAATTAAATCTGATTTATTATCCAAAGTAAATGAGGCAAAGGATCCGGGTCATCGCCCACCTCATTTGGCCGCTGTATTGGTAGGTAACCATCCAGCCAGTGCTTCTTATATCAAGAATAAAATCAAATCCTGTGCGGATGCCGGTTTCAATTCAACTTTAATTCACAAAAACGAAAATATTACAGAAGCGGAGTTGATCGATATCATCCACATGCTCAACGAGGACGATAAAATTGATGGTTTCATTGTTCAGTTACCTTTGCCAAGACATATAGATGATACCAAGGTATTATTAGCTATTGACCCTAAAAAAGATGTAGATGGATTTCACCCGATGAACTTAGGGAGAATGATGATTGGCTTGCCTTCCTATATTCCAGCTACTCCTTTGGGTATTTTAAAAATAATAGAACATTATCAAATCCCTACTGAAGGGAAAAAAGTAGTGGTACTTGGCAGGTCAAACATTGTTGGTACCCCTATTTCTGTACTGATGTCTAGAAAGTCATATCCAGGAAATGCCACTGTCACCCTCTGTCATTCAAAATCAACCGATCTGGAATCGATCACCAAAGAGGCTGATATCCTGATAGTGGCATTGGGTGCTACGCGTTTTGTAAAATCAAATATGGTAAAAGAAGGTGCGACTGTAATCGATGTCGGAATGAATCAAATTACTGATGCTACAACTAAATCCGGTACGCGATTGGTGGGTGATGTAGACTTTGATTTGGTGGCTCCCAAATGTGCGTATATCACCCCGGTACCGAGAGGAGTAGGCCCCATGACAGTATGTGCATTGATGATCAATACTTGGCAAGCATATAACAAATCCATTTATGGCTGAAATTAACCAGGATTACTATTGTTTTTATTTCCCTATAGTGCTTGATGAAATAAAGTTGGCATCACTATATGAATTGGGATTTGAGTCATTTGAAGAAAAAGAAACCTCTACGGAAGGTTATCTTTCAGCATCACTTATGAACGATACCATTCTTGCATCAATAAAAATAATTAACCCGTACACTTCATTTCAACTCATCAAACAACAAAATTGGAATGCAATCTGGGAAAGTGGTTTCGAACCAATAGAGGTAGATGGGAAAATTCATGTTCGGGCCAGTTTCCATAAAGCTGAGAAATTAGATCATGAGATAATTATTGACCCGAAGATGGCTTTTGGCACAGGCCATCATGCGACTACTTACATGGTGCTGGCAGAGATGTTAAAATTGGACTTGAAAAATAAATCCGTACTTGATTTTGGTTGTGGTTCCGGAATATTAGCCATTGCGGCTGAGAAAATGGGTGCAAATGAAATCGATGCAATAGATTACGACATTTGGTCCGTAGAAAACACGAATGAAAATATACAATTAAATAATTGCATCAAAATCAGGGTATCGCAGGGGGACAACCTCAGATTGAATAGAAAAAATTATGATTTGATTGTGGCCAATATCACCAGAGAGATCCTGCTTCAATCCACAGATGACATTCATCGAATCCTAAAGCCGGGTGGCATTGCCATTTATTCAGGATTTTTGCCGGTTGATGCTTATAAAATAAAAACGTATCTGATTTCCCTGGGGGTGAATCAATTAAAATTGGTGACAAAAGACCAATGGGCTTGTCTTGTTTGGGGTAAACAATTTGCCGGTGATTAATTCAATCTGTTAAATAAAAGATACCTGTTGGTGTTCTTAAATCCTTTTTTTCTATAGAGTTGATTAGCCTTTTCATTATGCATTTCGGCTTCAAGGTGTAAAGTAGATAATTTTAACTCCCTGGCTGTAGCAATTATAAAATCCATGATCTGAGAACCATACCCCTGGCTTCTGTGCTCCTTTTTTAAATAAAGTTCATCCACGAAAGCAGTCTTGCCTCCATATTCAAAACTATAACTAAAGGTAAGGCAGACATAACCAATAACCCGGTCTTCTTTTAATATCTTATACAATAACCCCAGTGAGGGATTGAGGAAAAATTCAGTGGTAAGCCTATCTTGTTCTTCCGTATCAAATGGATATTGATCTATAGAATAAAAATCTTTCCTCATGGACAGGATCATCAACTTATCATCGGGAATCCCTGGTTTTAGTTTAATCATAAAGCAAAGTTATCAATTCAATAAAAAAGGACTAAAGCAAAACTCCTTTAGTCCTTTTTTTAAATCAAGATAAATGTTGAATTACCATTTCTTCCTATTTCTTTTTTCAATCGCATCTACCATCTCCTGAATATTTTCACTTGTAAAATGCCCCCGTATATTAAGTACTATAGTCTCATCACTATCCTCTTCAATCAACAGGACAATTCTCCTGACTATCTCTTTTTTACCCCAACTCAGAATTTCAATATGGCTATCATTTTCTTTTACCGCCAGTAGTGTTTCATAATTTTCATCCAACAGGTTTTCTCGAAAGGCAGCCAGGTCACGATGGTCTATAGAATGGCCATCTTCGGTATAGACTATGGATACTGTACCTATATTGCGCAACAGTGGTCTTATTGCTTCGCGGTCGATGGCATCTTCGTCTTTTAAAGCTATACTTCCCAGAAGCCTGACCAAAAACCCCGGGACGGTGAGACTATGCACACCATCCCGATGATTAAACTCTCTTTTAAAATCAGTAAAACTTTCTTCCTGAGCGATGGACAAGGCTCTTAGACCAATTATAAATATCAATGAGAGAATTGTTTTCATGGTTTAATTTTTTTTAATTCTTTCCAATTTATCGGCACCATCGATTTTAAGTGCTTTGCCCAGGCGACCAATCTTATTCAGGTCTATATTGCCGGCAAAGGACAGAATGCTGAATTCATCGTCGTCACCTACAATCATTACTAATTCTTTGATTGAATCTTCGTTTCCGGGTGCGGACCTGGTTAAAAAGATAACATCTTCTCCATCTTCTCTTATTTTCATTAGTTCTTCATATTCCCTGGTATTTACTTTAGACAAAGCTTCTTTGTAATAGACGCGTGGATTGTGGTGAGTACTTAAAATATGTAATGCTGTGAGACTTTTTAGGGTCTCCTGCAGATCGGCATCCATGTCGTTGATTTTGATCTTGGATACCAGTTGGAACATTTTAGGACTGATGTAAATCGTCGAAAAACGATCATCATCAATGTACGATTTAAAAAATTTGTTCAGTGCATCATCTTGCTGAGCCCAAAGATTGCCGCTCGCCAAAGTGATGAGGAAAATAAATACTTTTTTCATGGTTATGATTTTAATTCTTTATTGATTGATTATTTCTAATGTTTCTGTTTTGATGATACCATCCAGTGCTTTATCTGTACCTTTATTCATTCTGGCACTTAAATAAGCGAGAGCTGCTTTAGTTTGTTCGAGAGCTTCTTCGGGAGTCTGGTATGTATCCAAAGTCGTCAACTCCATTTTTTTCAATTGTTGGTATTGGAATACGGCGAGGCTTACAGACAAGACCAAGGCTATGGAAGCTGCAACAGATAATATTTTGTACCAACTCAACTTAATTACTTTTGATTTGACAGGCGCTTTGTTTATTTTGAGCAATACCTCATCGGTTAAATCTGTAGTAATATTTCGCTCGGTTCTCAGATATTGAAAATAGGGTTTGAGCTCTTTATGCGAGGGTGATACTTCATTCTGATTAAAATAAAGATGTAAAATTTGTTCATCTTCCAGTGAGGACTCTCCGGCCCAATATTTTTCCAGTAGATTATCAATTCCAGTATTGCCAGAGTTAAGATTGACTTCAGGATTTTCTATTTTTTCAAATAGATCAGTGGCAATGTCAATGGTGGTTTCTTTTTCTGAATTGAAATAAGAAAATAAAGGGGCAAATTCTTGTAAATCCGGTTCTATATTGCCACGTTTAAAGTAGGCATAGATCATTTTTTCTTCTTCGAGAGAAGACTCGCCTGCCCAATATTTGTCCAACAGGATTTTTATATTTTCATTAGATCTGTCCATACAATCCTGATTTTAATATTTTTTCTTTTAAACTTAATCTTGCCCTGTGAAGGTTTACTTTAACCTGGGCCAGAGGTATGCCGCATGATTCGGCAATTTCATCATAAGATAAACCTTCAATATCCCTTAGGTGGATCACCAGTTTTTGTTTTTCCGGCATTTCGTCTATTAATTTTCTCATAAGTCCGAGTAATTGGTTTTTGGATGATTGCTCATGTGGGTTGTCCTGTTTGTCTTCTACCTGTACCTGAGTATTGATGTCCAGGTGCACTTTGCGTGCCCTGATTCTATCAATGCATAGATTTCGGGTGACCGTAAACATCCAGCCGTCAATATTTTCAATTTTCGAAAGTTCATTTCTACGGTCCCAAATTTTGATCAACACATCTTGTACGATATCTTTTGCATCATCCTCTTTAGGTATGAGTCGCAAGGCGAATCGGAATAGTTTGTCTTGATTGGCTTGTACAAATTCTTTAAACTCCAATTGATCCATGTTCGAGAAAGTTGACGGTTTTTAACAATTTTAGGTTACAGTTAACTTGAAATA
>CAYNIG010000002.1:29006-49333 GCA_964396995.1 uncultured Saprospiraceae bacterium
TGTTCGAGAAAGTTGACGGTTTTTAACAATTTTAGGTTACAGTTAACTTGAAATAAGCCTAAATTTTAACACTTTTGGCTTTTTTGGTCTTCATTTTGAAAGGTTTCATTCCCATAATTTGTGAAGCCAAGGTAGTCATTCGGTCTTAGATAGATCATTGGGAATTGGGATTTTCACCTGAAAATAGAATTTGACTTTAGGGTGTATCTTATTTATTATATTCACGATATTTGCCTCACTAAATAAAAATTACATGGAATACTACAGGCAGGAAAAGGATTCATTGGGTTTTGTAGATGTACCGGAAGCTGCGTATTGGGCTGCTCAGACACAACGATCAATCCAAAATTTTAAAATTGGTGGTCATAAAATGCCTATCGAAATCATCAGAGCTTTTGCTATTTTAAAAAAGGCTGCTGCCCGGACCAATTTTAGTCTAAAAGTTCTTACAAAAGAAAAAATGAGCTGGATTTCCAGAGTCTGCGATGAGATCCTGGAAGGCAAACTGGATGATCAATTTCCATTAGTAGTTTGGCAGACGGGATCCGGAACGCAGAGCAATATGAATGTAAACGAAGTAATCGCTAACAGGGCTCATGTATTGAGTGGAGGAAAGCTCACCGATGATAAAAAAATACTGCACCCTAATGATGATGTAAATAAATCACAGTCAAGTAACGATACCTTTCCCACCGCAATGCATATAGCGGCTTATGCCGTTTTGATGGAGATTACGTTGCCCGGGCTGATTGAGTTGCGCGATGCGCTCGCAAAAAAAGCTAAGGCATTTATGAAAGTGGTAAAGATTGGCCGTACACATTTAATGGATGCCACACCACTCACGCTGGGGCAGGAATTGAGTGGATATACCTCCATGCTAAATCACGGGATAAATGCTATTTCAAACACCCTCGGACATCTCTCCGAATTAGCCCTGGGCGGCACCGCAGTAGGTACAGGAATCAATACCCCTAAAGGATATTCCAAAAAAGTGGCTGCCGAAATTGCCAGGCTTACCGGTTTTCCTTTTGTAACTGCACCGAATAAATTTGAAGCATTAGGTACACATGATGCCATTGTGGAGGCTCATGGAGCTCTTAAAACCGTGGCAGGATCATTGTTTAAAATTGCCAGTGATATCAGATTGTTAGCCTCCGGACCTCGAAGTGGTATAGGTGAAATCACCATTCCGGATAATGAGCCAGGCTCATCCATAATGCCGGGAAAAGTAAATCCCACTCAATCGGAGGCTATGACCATGGCTATGGCACAGGTGATGGGAAACGATGTTGCAATTAATATCGGGGGGATGAATGGGCACTTTGAGCTTAACGTATTTAAGCCGATGATTATCAATAACTTTTTAATGTCAGCCAGACTGATTGGCGATGCTTGCGTGAGCTTTACCGAAAATTGTATAATTGGATTGGAACCAAACTTTGCCCGCATAAAGCATAACCTGGATAATTCCCTGATGCTGGTAACCGCTCTGAACACAAAAATCGGCTACGATAAAGCGGCAGAAATAGCCAAAAAAGCTCACAAAGAACACAGTACTTTAAAACAAGCTGCTGTGCATCTTGGTTATGTCACTGCTGACCAGTTTGACGAATGGGTACGACCAGAAGATATGGTCGGGTTGAAATAAGTAAAAATTTACCGGTATCGTTTGGTGGTTGACATTTTACTAAACGCATACAGTGCGAAGCCTAAAATAGACATACAGACTACTATTCCCAGGATAAACATATACAGTAAGTTGGTGGTTTTAAATAACTAAACTCAAATATCTATAAAGGAATTGATAAAATCCAAGCTTTTAAACTATTTTTTTAACATTTTTTATTCAGTACTCAAAAAGAAAACACGGAGTTGATCAACCAGGGAAAAGCTTGCCAATATTTGCTGCAAATATTTTTACAGCAATAGCCAATAAGATCAATCCAAAAAATTTCCTGATTGCCAATAAAGCTGCGGGACCTAATAAACGCGATAATAATCCCAGCGATTTTAATACAATAAAAACCACTACAAGATTGACTATGATGGAGGTAAACAATACAGAGGTGGTATAGTTTGCCTTTAAGGACATAATAGTAGTAAGCGTGCCTGATCCGGCTATCAAAGGAAAAGCTATGGGAACCACTGTACCCGATCCATGGCTTGACTCTGCTTTAAAAAATTCTACACCCAGCACGAGTTCCAATCCGATAATGAATATGACGATCGAACCAGCAACCGCAAATGAACCTATGTCGACACCCATTATCCTTAATATCGATTCACCTACAAATAAAAAGAGGATCATTAAAAAGCCGGAAATCAAGGTAGCTTTTAATTCGTTAATGCCGCCGTGTTTCTCTTTGACAGCAATTAAAACCGGTATTGAACCTACCACATCTATTACTGCAAAAAGAGTAAAACTTACTGTGAGCCAATCATCAATAGACCAATTCATTTTTCTTATAAAATTAAGATATTCTCTCATATTTGTATTTCTATGTTGAAATTGATTGAATGTCCGAGGGATGCCATGCAGGGAATCAAGGGGTTGATCCCTACTGAGGATAAGATCAATTACATCAATCAATTATTAAAAGTTGGCTTTGATACCATTGATTTCGGAAGCTTTGTATCGCCAAAGGCCATTCCCCAGATGGCGGATACGCATGAAGTAATTCAATCTCTGGATTTGACAGATAGGGTGTCAAAACTCTTAGCGATTGTTGCCAATAAAAGAGGGGCGGAAGAGGCTGTGAAATACACGATGATAGATTATGTCGGCTATCCTTTTTCTATTTCAGAAACCTTTCAGATGAGGAATACCAATAGCACTATTGCTGAATCTATAGAAACGGTAAAAGAGATTCAGGCTATTTGCGCTTCAGCAAATAAAAAATTAGTGATCTATATTTCTATGGGTTTCGGCAATCCTTATGGTGATCCATGGAATTTTCAGATCGCTCAAAAATGGGTGGATGAGCTTGCAGAATTAGGTATTCGAATCATTTCATTATCTGATACTATCGGTGTATCCACACCCGATTCCATAGACTATTTATTTTCAAATTTGATTCCACCGTATCCCGATGTGGAATTTGGAGCACATCTCCATACTACTCCCAATACCTGGAAAGAAAAAGTCGAAGCAGCGTGGAATGGGGGTTGTAAACGGTTTGATGGGGCATTGAGAGGGCATGGCGGATGTCCGATGGCCAAAGATGAACTCACAGGCAATATGCCAATGGAAAAAATGATATATTATTTCGATGATTTAAAGGTGGAATTGAAAATCGATTGGAAAGAGCTGAGAAAGGCTATAAATATGACAGATCAACTATTTTTGCACTAGACCAATATTCTCCTGTTTTCGCGTATGTATTTCATCTCGAGAGCATGAAAATCATTAAAAATTAGGCGGGTATATTCTCCCGGTTGTCCATCCTTTAGAATGCGATTATCTATTTGGACGACCGGCATGGCTTGTTTTGTAGTGGAGGTTAAAAATGCTTCATCAGCTTCATACGCTTCTTGCAGGGAAACAGCTCTCTCCTGTACTTTTAAATATTTTGATCCAATTTCAAGTATGTATTTCCTGGTGATTCCTTCCAGGATATTTTCTTTGGGTGTGATAAGAAGATTGTTTTTGATTATAAAAAAATTAGCTCTCGAAGTTTCCGAAACCACCGTGTTTTTTGTGTACAGAAAATCATCAAAGTCGCCATCTTTGAGTAAATGCCAATTCATCATGGCTACCAGGTAATTGATTGACTTTATACCCGGAGTTTCACGCACATAGTCCAAGGTCTTGATTTTTAAAACTTTAATTCCATCAAATGAATCAAACACTTTAAAGCTAAGATCACCAGGCAGGATTAACAAACCTGGATTTCCATCCAGATTGAAACCATTGGATGAAACACCTCCCGTGAGCACTATCTTAAAAACACCATTTTCAATGCCGTTTTTATCGATTAATTGGAATATGATATTAGCCAGGTCATTCAAAGGGTAAGGAACAGAAATATTTAGTTTTTTCGCAGAATGAATGAATCGTTGTAAATGATCGTTCATAAACACTGGTACACCGTCCAATACTTTGAAAAAATCAAACACACCATATCCCCGCATCACAGAAAGATCGAATGCGGAGATCATAGCTTCGGATTGATGTACTATCCGGTCATTTATAAAATGGTATTGCATATGAAGATTTCTGGAATTGGTTGAAGCAAATTTACAATAAAGTATACTATTTTGATGGTTGGGTTGCCCGGCCTTAGTTACGGATTAACATGAAGAGCTGTAAGATAATATTTATTTTCTATGGCAGATTTGTCAAACAAAAGTTTTTGGTTGCTCTTTAGTAATAATTGTTGCCAGTCAGGTGTTGGATAAATTTTTAGCCTGCTGTCATTGGATTTCAAGGTAAGTGGAAGATTAAACCCCGGAAGGCAATTTGAATACCTGTAAAATACTTTTTGTTGATCATCACTAAAGTAATATTCAAATTTTGGAATCTGAATCGAGCGCAAATATTGGTCAAATATTGTATTGTACTTGAATTTTGCTTTCCCGGATAGATAATCTTCAATCTGGGATGAGGTTACTACCATATGGTAAAATTTTTTATTCATTCCTACTAAGATTTTTCGGAATAAATCATCATTGTCAAGTCCGTGTCTGATGGAATGAAGCATGTTGCTTGGTTTGGGGTACATATCACCACTTCCCTGATCATTCACATTATACTTCCCAGTCACCGGTTTATCATTTCTGATCCCTCGTCTGATTCCGGCATTATAGGCATCGGCCGCCTCTTTTCCATAGTAATATTCAATAAAAAGTGTTTCACTGTAATTTGTAAATCCTTCATGCACCCACATGTCTGCCAGGTCCTGAGTAGTAATATTATTTCCAAACCATTCATGACCACTTTCATGTATGATGATAAAATCCCATTTCATGCCCCAACCTGTACCAGAACCATCTCTACCCCGGTAGCCCGGTTTATATCCATTGCCATATGAAACAGCACTTTGGTGTTCCATACCCGTATTGGAAGTTTCAATTAATTGGTAACCATCTTCATAAAAAGGGTAGGGGCCAAACCAATGTTCAAATGCCATGAACATGCGATGCACTTCCGGTGGCATATACGCCTTTGCTTTTTTCAAATTATAGTCTAATACCCAATAGTTAATATCAAGTAGGCCTTTTTTGCCTTTGTAATTTTCTTTAAAGTTTACATATTTACCAATATAAGGAATGAGGCAATAGTTGCTGATTGGATTTACCACGGCCCAGGCATAAGAAGCTGTTCCATCATTATTTTGTGTTCTATTTTGAAGTCTGCCATTTGCAATGGCAACTAACGTATCAGGGACTGTAAGGGTCAGCCTGGCCCCATTGTCAGGTTCATCAAATTGAAAGTCCTTGCAAGGATACCAAACTGATGCGCCTTCCCCCTGGCAAGTAACAGTCATCCAGGGTCGACCTAAGGAATCTTTTGTCCAGGTCCAACCGGCATCCCATGGTGCTCTTTTTGCTTCGATTGGTTTGCCGGAGAAGAAAAGGGCAATTTTATGTAGGGTTGATTTTTTTTGATCAGGCATATTTATATAAAATACATTTTCTTCCCGGGTATAAGAAAGTTTGCCCAGGCCATTAAGTACGACACTATCCATCTGCAACGGCTGTTTCAGGTCTATTTGCATCTTATTGCCAGTGCTTGATTTTAGTACCGTATAGGTGATTGTATTTTTTCCGGAAATGGTTTTATTGATAAAATCCGGTTTTACAAACAGATCGTAATGCAGGATATCCCACCATGCTCTTTCGGCCGTATTAGATCCTCTGAGGGTATCAGCCCGACTAAATATTTTCTCATTCTGAGTAAAAGAATGAAATGGAACTAAAAATATAGGCAAAAGCAGAAACCAAAAGCGCCATTTAAATTCATTCATATTTTATAATTTGAGTACGGAATCAGTTTACAATTTTATCCAGGATCATTTTAATTACCAAAGTGGAATCAGGAGAAACATTTGGAGGATAATTTTTTCTTTTCACCAGATAGGGCGGAGCAATAATTCTTTTTATTTCACCAGCCTTCATTCCGCGGAGTGCTTCGTTTACTGCCAATGTACCCTGATTACCACCAATTAATACTTTTACAGGTCTGCCGGTATTTTCATTGGAATACAGTACAGTGCCATCCAAATAACTGGTGGTTTCGAATAGGAGTATTTCATCCCCTACTTTTGCAGAAGAGCCTTTGCCTTTTTTAAGGATTTGGTATTGAAGGCCTGATGGAGATTGGATCATTTTGCTGGTGCAATTTGAGAAAAATACCACTAAAATTAACCACGAAAAGGAAGTGTATTCAAACAATATAGTGCTTACTTTCATTGGTATGAGTATTTTACCATAGTACATAAAATTTAATTACGGGAGTAGTTTTTTCATTTGTGGGTTATATATAATGGAACTTCGTCCCTGTCATCAATTGCAAATATTAACGAAGATAAGAGATTAAACAAAAGAAGGAGAATGTAATTTTGTAGTTATCATTCTATTGAAAACCGCATACCAGATGTAATTAATGTATGGCCTCAAAGGTATTTCAAAAAATAGGGTATCATTTTTTTAGAATATTTTTACTGTATTGTAAATTATATAAATTCAGTTATGCCCATCAAAGATATCTTACAACCTGATTTAAAATTTCACTTAACCGGGATACTCAGGATTGAAAGTGCACAGGGTCGTTTTTTTGGTCCCGGCAGACTTGAATTATTAGAACATATAGATACCACGGGTTCAATCAGCAAAGCGGCTAAACAAATGGGGATGTCGTACAAAAAAGCATGGGACATGGTACAATCAATGAATCAACAAACCCGAAAACCAATAGTTTTGACTCACGCTGGTGGAGATAAGGGGGGTGGAGCAACGGTAACCAAAGAAGGAAAAGAACTAATAAATGCATTTAACAAAATCTATGCGGAATTCCAGAATTCTTTGGATAAAAAAATGCTGGTCTTTTTGAAATCATAACTTATTTTTTTTGATTTCAATGGATTCCAATCCTTTCACATGCAGTCTTCCGGTTTTTAAATCTTTTGTAGCTACCATTAAAATTCGCTCTGACATGGAATCCAGGTTTTTGCCATCCACTTCAGTCAAAATAAAAAAAGGAATGACCGATAATTGAATACTAGAGATATCCTCATTTTGAGATACTGCATTGAACGAATAAAAAACTACACGGAGAAAAAGCCAAATATTTTCATGATAGTTCATATCTAAACTTTAAGTAATAATTAATTTCAAGCTGGCTATGGTGAGTCCAAGCGCTAACATTTTTTTCAAAATCAATATATTAAACCGTTGGCTTCCAAAGTATGAACCCATCAGACCTCCTAATATTGTAAATAAAACAGCATATTGCATATTTGCGGGAAGATGGATTCCCCCTTTTTGCATTTGGCCGAACAGGCCTGATAGTGAATTGACAAAGATAAAGAGCGCTGAAACGGCAGCGGTTTCTCTTAAGCTTGACCATCGCATTAAAAGCAATAATGGACTGAGAATAATACCACCTCCAATACCAATCATGCCAGACAAAAGTCCTATACATCCACCTGAAAGAACTCCTGCCCATAATGGGACAGTCTTTTTAGAATCAATCTCCGAATCAAAATTAAATACTAACCTGATGATCGATACTAAAATACAAACTGCCAGAATTTTCTTATAGATGGAGTCTGATAAAGTCATTGTACCGCCTAAAAAAGCCAGTGGGATACTTGAAAGAGCGAAGGGCAAAAAGAGATTAAGTCTAAAATACCCAGCTTTAAAAAAACCGATAAATGAAAAAAGCGAAACGGCAAGGTTCATTACCAGGGCGGAGGATTTCATCATGGCAGGGGCGACTCCCATTATTGCCATTACAGCTAAATATCCACTTGCCCCTCCGTGACCAACAGAAGAATATAAAAAAGCTATCAGGAATAACAAAAACATCAGAATATACTGGGAATCCATATTCTTTACTGATCGTTATATATTTGTAAATATAGCGGGTTAATATGAATTCTAAGTATTGTATTTATGTTTTTGCAATCCTGTAGTTTTGTTAGTAACTTAATACAGTATGTATAGTATTATTTGATTTTGTACTTTCAAAATAAATAGCAACCAGGATGAATACAATAGTATTGCAACCTGATTACCAGGTTCTTTTAAGACATCGGGATTTAGACCTGCAAAATAGACTGAGCAGATTTAAAAAAAATGTGCCTTATTTATACTATTCTGTTTCAATTCAATGCTTTTTTACATCAAACCGATCCAGGTTCATCACTTTTACCCATGCTGATACAAAATCATGCACAAATTTTTTCTGTGCATCACTGCTGCCATAGACTTCAGCCAGAGCCCTTAATTCAGATTGAGATCCGAAGATAAGATCGACCCTGGAAGCTGTAAATTTCAAAGCACCAGTATTCCTGTCGTGTCCTTCAAATATTTCTTTGGTATCATCTGTGGCAGACCATTTGGTATTTATATCTAAAAGATTTACAAAAAAATCATTGGTCAGCACTCCCGGTCTGTGGGTGAATATTCCAAGCTTTGAATGATTATAATTTGCATCCAAAGCCCGCATACCACCAATCAGTACAGTCATCTCAGGTGCAGTAAGAGTAAGCAACTGAGCCTTGTCTACCAGTAGTTCTTCTGTAGAAACACTATATTTATGTTTGAGGTAATTTCTAAATCCATCGGCCATAGGCTCTAATACAGCAAATGATTCAGCATCTGTTTGATCCTGAGTTGCATCCATTCTGCCAGCGGTAAATGGAACTTTAATGTCGTGACCTGCTTTGTGGGCAGCTTGTTCTACACCTACACCACCTGCCAGTACGATCAAATCCGCAAGAGATACTTTTTTATCTTTATTTTGTTGATTAAAATCGGTTTGTATATTTTCTAATGTTTTTAAAACTTTCGTCAACTGGGCGGGATTATTAACAGCCCAATCTTTTTGAGGCGCTAATCTTACTCTGGCTCCATTTGCTCCTCCGCGTTTATCAGACCCTCTGAAAGTGGAAGCCGAAGCCCAGGCTGTTGAGACCAATTCTGAAACAGATAATCCCGATGCTAAGATTTTATTTTTCAGTGATTCAACATCGCTATTATCTACTAGTGTATGGTTCGTGGCCGGGATTGGATCTTGCCATATTAATTCCTCCTGCGGAACCTCCGGTCCAAGGTATCGCGTGATTGGTCCCATATCTCTATGTGTGAGCTTATACCAGGCTCTTGCAAATGCATCTGCAAATTCATCCGGATTTTCATAAAAACGCCTGGATATTTTTTCATAAATCGGATCAAAGCGAAGTGCCAGGTCAGTCGTAAGCATTGATGGTGCTATACGTTTTGATTTATCATGTGCATGAGGTACGGAATTTGCACCGGCGCCATTTTTTGGAATCCACTGGTGAGCACCTGCCGGGCTTTTAGTTAATTCCCATTCATAGCCAAATAAGTTCCAGAAGAAATTATTGCTCCATTTAGTAGGAGTGCTGGTCCAGGTCACTTCCAGGCCGCTTGTAATTGCATCTGCACCCTTGCCGGTACCATATTTATTGATCCAACCTAATCCTTGTTCTTCTATTTCGGCAGCCTCAGGTTCCGGACCTACATAGGATTCAAGAGCAGCTCCGTGAGTCTTTCCAAAAGTATGTCCGCCAGCAATCAATGCGACAGTTTCTTCATCGTTCATAGCCATTCGTTTGAAAGTCTCCCGTATATCTATAGCTGCTTTTACCGGGTCAGGATTTCCATTAGGACCCTGTGGATTGACATAGATCAGTCCCATCTGTACGGCAGCTAATGGGTTTTCGAGGTCCCGTTCACCTGAATAGCGTTTGTCCTCTAACCATTTTCCTTCAATACCCCAATATACATCTAACTCTGGTTCCCATACATCTGGCCTGCCACCTGCAAAGCCAAAAGTTTTAAATCCCATTGATTCCAAAGCAACATTTCCGGTGAGAATCATCAAATCGGCCCAGGATATCTTTTGGCCATATTTTTGTTTAATGGGCCATAATAATCGTCGTGCTTTATCCAGATTACCGTTATCAGGCCAACTGTTAAGGGGGGCAAATCGCTGTTGTCCAGAGCCGGCTCCACCCCGGCCATCTCCAGTACGATAGGTACCAGCAGAATGCCAGGCCATACGGATAAAAAATGGACCATAATGACCAAAATCAGCTGGCCACCATTCTTGTGAATCTGTCATCAGCGCAAGTAAATCCTTTTTTAAGGCTTGATAATCCAGTGAATTAAAGGCTTCAGCATAATCAAAGTCTTTATCTAAGGGATCTGAGAGGTTAGAATTCTGACGGAGAATATTAAGTTTTAGCTGGTTTGGCCACCAGTCGTGATTTTTAGTACCTCCGGTTGTTGTTCGCACATCTTTCGCTGGATGTGGGAATGGGCATTTGCCGGTTTTATCTAAATTTTTTTCCATGTTTAAATGATATAATTGATTTTAAAATAAAGAACAAATATAGAGTTTAGTTTAATAGATAGAAATGATATTATCAATTGAAATATAGATTTTATCTATGGTTCAATTTTAGTTGGATCATAACCACTATTACTCTATTCAAAAGTTGAAAAGTAATTGAAATTTGAAGCAAAATGGATGACGAGTATCAGTTTATGGTTTAATCCAAATTTATTTTTTAAATGCTTATGGAGATTAAGTCTTTTCAGAAAAAAATATTATTACTAAATCCTTACATTAGTATAAAAATTACAAAAATGCGTACGATCACAATAGGTCTATTGGTTATTCTATATTCTCTATGTCACAGTCAAACCATAAAATGGACCGATGCTGATAAAGAAATGGCAATAAAAGAAATCTCAGCGAAGTCTGAATTGTACACAAAAGCTGCAAAGGATATCTGGTCGTATGCAGAACTTGGATTCCAGGAAAATAGAAGTACGGCCGTATTACAAGGTCTCCTGAAGGAAGCAGGTTTTTCGATACAAACAGGCGTTTCAGGGATGCCTACTGCTTTTATTGCAAGTTATGGTAAAGGAAAGCCGGTAATAGGAATATTGGCAGAATTCGATGCCTTACCAGGATTATCACAAGATTCATTGCCTGAAAGAAAAATAGTTCAGGAAGGTGCACCGGGTCATGCATGTGGTCACCATCTATTTGGAGTTGCATCTGTTGCATCAGCTGTTGCCCTTAAGAATTGGTTACTGAAATCTGGCAAATCGGGCACTATAAAGCTATATGGCACTCCTGCTGAAGAGGGTGGTGGAGCTAAAGTATATATGGTGAGGGATGGATGGTTTGATGGTGTGGATGCAGTAATTCATTGGCACCCTGGCAGTGGTAACCAGGCAAGCCCCTCCTCGTGCCTTGCCATCAAGCAAACTATTTTTAAATTTCATGGTAAATCATCGCATGCGGCAGCTGCTCCTCATGCCGGCAGATCAGCATTGGATGGATTGGAAGCTATGAACAATATGGTAAATCTGATGAGGGAGCATGTGCCCTCAGAAGCAAGAATACATTATGTGATTGTAAAAGGGGGTCTTGCAGCAAATGTGGTACCGGATTATGCTGAGGCAGAATATATGGTACGACATCCTGATGCACGCATGGTGGAGGAAATTTGGAACCGGATAGTAAAAGCAGCACAGGGTGCTGCCATGGGTACAGAAACAACCGTCGAACATGAAGTAATTTCAGGATCTTTCAATCTGGCCCCTAATGAAACACTCTCACGCATTATGCATGAAAACCTATTAAAGATAGGTGGTGTACCGTATACAGGTCATGAAATTGAATTTGGTAAAAAAATCCAAAGTACATTAATCACTAAATATCCGGCGATAGAAACTGCGTTCCAGGTAGCGCCATTTCAGACTGGTCAGGTTTTTCCTGCTTCTACAGATGTGGGAGACATTACCTGGGTAGTGCCTACTGCCGGACTGGGAACAGCCACCTGGGTACCGGGAGTAGCACCACATACCTGGCAGGCGGTGGCCTGTGGTGCCACTAATATTGGTTTTAAAGGAATGATCAATGCTGCTCAGGTGCTTGCTATGACCGGAATTGATATAATTAATAATCCTTCCCTTACGGACAAGGCTAAAAAAGAATTATCCGATTATGTTGGTCCTGGTTATGTATATAAGTCTATGATTGGGGATAGAAAACCTCCCCTGGATTATAGAGCAGGTAAGAATTAAAGGGCAGTTCATTTTTTCAGCATATTATCAGTGGATTAGAAAGGTCTCTGGTAAAATTATTCCTGACCCGGTGGTCTATAGTCTACCAGAATTGATGCTGCACTATCAATATCAGAGGGAGTGAATAATTGAATCAGATTTATACTGGCCATGCCGGTAGCTTCTACATTCAATGAAATGGCTGCAGCTGTCAATTCATCAGGTATTTCAAATATGGCATATGCTTCATCTGAGTTTAATGTAAAATATATTGATTCAAGATTGCCACCGAGATCAGAGATCATTTTACGCGCTACTTGTCTACGGGCTATTCCTCCGGATTTTAGTAATCCACTTACTCCGTAGGCATTAAACTTAGCCTGCAAAAGAAATTTCTTTGACATGATTTTCAAAAATAGTGTAGGGTGAATTAGTTACTGCCCGGGAGCTTTATAATGTACTGTTCTATGCGCAGCTTCATCTAATTGTTCAGGAGTAAGTAAAAATATCATATCGATATCTACTTTACCTGTTGAGTCAATATTGAGAGCCAAAGCTGCAGCGGTGATTTCATCTGGTAATTCGCAGGTGACAAATGCTTCATCTGTGTTTAGGGAATAATAGAATGATTCCAGTTTGCCGCCGGCATTTTCTATCATTTTGGTAACAGCTATTTTTCGGGCTGTTCCACCTTTATGTAATAATCCTTCGACACCTGATGCGGTGTACTTTGCTTTAATTAAAAATTTTTTTGACATAGAAATTGAGTTAAATATTTGACGGCAAGATAATATTCCTTTTTTAAAGATAAAAACATTTACTCAATTCTCAATTATCCTATGTTGGCTTTAAGATTTCTTCTGTTTTTTTAATGAATAAAACCGGATTGGTTTAATTTTTTGGGTATTCCATTTTTAACCTTTTCCCAAGCCCAATACACCAAAAAAATCCTCCCGGTAGGTGCTGCCAATTGGCAGCTTTTTCTCTTTAATCTCTACTTGGTTACCTTCCACTGATTTAATTTTTCTGATGTTAATTATGTAGGATTTATGTATTCGTTTAAAATCTGCAACAGGAAGTAAGGTTTCCAGATTTTTTAATGCCTGAAAGGTGACTGTCATTTCTTTACCATGATGTATATTGACATATTCTTTAAGACCTTCAATAAAAAAAATTTCATCGTATATTATTTTGACCCATTTTCCGGAAGTTTTTACGAAAAAATGATCTTTTGCAGGAGTATCTTGGGCGGGTCCGGAATTTAAATACCTGATTGCTTTATTTACAGCCAGCACAAACCGGTCCAAAGCGAATGGTTTTAAAAGATAATCAACCACATCCAGCTTAAATCCTTCCACAGCATGTTCGGAAAAGGCGGTGGTAAATATGATGGCGGTGTTATATTGTAAACAATTTACTAATTCAATTCCGTTAAGCTGCGGCATTTGGATGTCGAGAAAAAGAATATCTATTCTCTCCCTGTTTACCATTTCCAAAGCTTGTAATCCATTTTGGCATATTTTCACTAATTCGAGTTGAGGCAGGTTTTTAATATATTCTTCCAACAGGAGTCCAGCCATATATTCGTCATCTACAACCAGGCACTTATATTTATTCATATTTGTAAACTAAGATGTATTGAAAAAGTATTGCTAGTATCGGTAATTTCAAGTGTGTGCTTCCCGGGATAAACATTTTGTAATCTCTGTTTTACGTTGTCGAGTCCTATGCCTTGTGTTGTATCTTTCACATGTAATTGACTTATTTTGTTGTTTGAAACAGCAAATTGGATACTATTTCCGGTTTGTCGCAAAGTAGCCTGAATAAATCCATTTTCTTCGTTTAATGATCCATGTTTGAAAGCATTTTCCAGGAAGTTAATAAATAAGAGAGGTTCCACTAAAACCGATGCATTTTGAACATCCACATCAAAATGTAATCTGGATTTCGCATCTGGTCCCAAAGCTTGCAATTCTATACAATCGCGTAAATAGTCTATTTCTTTTTTTAATGGAACTTTATCTTCGTTGCATTCGTATAGCATGTATCTCAAGGTAGAAGACAATTTAAGCAAAAGAGGAGCTGCGTCGGCTGATTTTCTGTACACCAATGAATACAAATTGTTTAGTGTGTTGAATAAAAAATGAGGATTTATCTGGTGCTTCAGATATTTCAACTCGGTTTCCAGTTTTTCCATTTTTAAAGAATTTTCTCTCTTAATGGACTCAACATAGTCTTCTAACAATTTAAATAATGAACTGGTAATCCATATCATATTGAGTGAAAAAAAATTGAGCGAATACCGAATAGAGGGCATTTTTTCGACTATAGGTAGCATACCGGCCAATTCTTTTTCCAGCCATACTCTTACAAAAGTGGACAGCAATATCAATAGAATAATACTGACAAAATAGGTGAGGTATTTTTTCTGATAAAAAAAATTCGGGATCAATATGTACCAGTTAGTGTAAGCTACAATCAAATGTAAAATAAGTGAAAAAAATACCCTGGAAATACAGTCCTGCCAGGGCATAATCTGAATTAGCAATAAAAAGAAAACAGTATGGTAAAAAATCCAGAAAGCCCAATGTAAAATCCACCTGTTTTTTCTTTCAAATAAATTCATTTTTATGGTTCGTCGCTAATAAAAGATCTAAAATATCCACTTTTTTTTTCTGATTTTATTTTATTCAATGAAATCAAGGAAATATTCAATGAAATGGATCAATTTATCAACCTATTCACTTTTTGATCAATTAAATAGGAATAAAATAAAAATAGTTTATTGAAATTTTTTAAGGGTTGGTTGAAAAAATTATTTGTTCAGGTCCCGCCACTTCATCTTTGACTTGTAAAACAAACAAAACCCAATAAAATTATGACAAACAAATTATTATCTCTTGCCCTTTTAATTATCCTTCACTTGTGCAGTTGTGAAAAAGCAAAAAATTTTGATACCTCCTCATTGCCGGATGAAGTGGTACTGCAGGTAAAAAATTTTACATCCGCTTATGCTTCTATGGATGCTATAGTGGCCACGGTCAATTCTGTTGCCAGCCAGTTTACCCAAGGCGAAATAAATATGGGTGAACTGAATTCTTGCGCCAAAATAACTCCTGATCTTCAAAACAAATCATTAAAAATCGATTTTGGAACCGGGTGTCAATCTAAAACAGGACCCATTTTATCCGGTATTTTATTGATATTCTATTCGGGTAAAACCGGACAATCGGGGTCTTCGGTAAAAGCATCTTTCTCCAATTTTGCAGTGAATGAAAACAAAATCGATGGATTGGTCGAGATTAACGATTTTGCCTATGGGACGAATGGGAATCAATTGGAGTACAAAGCTGTATTTACCTCACTAAAAATTACTCAAAATGGCAAAACTTCAATTTTTAATATTGATCTGTCTCAGTCTTTTAAATCGGGACTGACCACTGCTGAAACAACTGACAATATCACTGCTTCCTCTATTTCAGGTAATTATATAGATGCCCAATCAGAAAGTGTTGAAATTAAAACTCAAAAAGCAATAGTTACCAATGGGAATTGCAAAATCACCAACTACCCATTGCCACTGGAAGGCATTGTTGATCTTATTCCAAAATCAGGAAATAAAATCAACGTAGATTTTGGAAATGGTACTTGTGACGCAGTTGCCAAAGTAACCAGTGGTTCTATTTCAAAAGATATAAATCTCACCGAAAAGTAATGCTCACTAGTATATCATAATGAAAATAAAACTATTCATACTTATATATAGCTTGTATACTGGCCTTATTTCTCAAACGGTACAGTCAGAGCTTGAGCAATGCAAACAATTCTTAACGCACAATCCAACCGATTTGCAGAGCCTGTACCAAGCTACTGACTTGCTTGTATTTATGGGTGGTCAAACAGAAGATAAAACATACAAAATAAATTGCTTTAAAGAAGCTCGCCAGTTTGCCGACAAATGTTACCATTATCATTCCAAGACCTGGCAGGCAAACTATGCCAAGGCATTGGCTTATGGGGCTTTGCAGCAAGTAAGTAATAATTCACTATTTAAAAAGGAATGTGCATATAATGTTAAAGAATGGATCGATGTGGCTTTAAAGATTAATCCAGATCATGGGCCCTCCTGGTCGGTATTATCCTTGTGGCATTATAAAATAGCTACTCTGCATGGCGTGGAATCATGGCTTGTCAAGGATCTTAAAAATCTAGCCGATTGCCATCAGTCGAAAATGCATATGATTAAAGCTATAAATAGGAACCCGTTTTTTTTACCATATCAGTTAATGCTATCCAGGATATGTATTGAGTTGCATGACTATGCAGAAGCTAATAAACATGCAGAGCATGTTCTGCTTGAGGCAGGTAAGGTAAACGATACCTTTCTTATTAAAAAGAGCAAAGAAATACTATCACTAATAAAAAGTAAAGAATAATGAAATATTTATTAATGGACAATACTACCAGGGCTATTTTAGCCGTAGCTGTTAATTTGGGCCGTTATTTCCTGTTTGCAGGGGCCGCGTATTTGATTTTTTACATTTGGAAAAGGAAAGAGTGGTTTTACCTGAAGATCCAAAAGAAATTTCCTGATAAGAAAGATATCATCAGAGAAATAATATATTCTTTAAGTACCCTTTTCATATTTGCATTATTTGCGATCGCTATAGTCCTTGCAGGGCAATATGGGTTTACGCAAATTTATTGGGACATTAAGGAGTATAGTCTGTACTATTGGATATTTAGTCTTGGATTATTGATTTTATTTCACGATACCTGGTTTTACTGGACACACCGTTGGATGCATTCCTCCCATTTTATTTTTAACTTGTTTCACAAAATACATCATCAATCACATAATCCTACACCCTGGGCAGCTTTTGCCTTTCATCCGTTGGAAGCCATTGTTGAAGCCATGTTTTTTCCTATCGCTGTGGTTGTTTTCCCTTTGCATATTGGAGTGATTATTATTTTTCTTTTTTGGATGATTGTTTTTAATGTTTTGGGTCATACCGGTTATGAAATATTTCCTATAAAATTTCATAATTCCATATTAGGAAGATGGCAAAATACGCCAACTCATCACAACATGCATCATCGGTTTTCAAGAGGTAATTATAGTTTGTATTTTAATTTATGGGACAAATGGATGGGAACCAACTTCATAAATTATGAGGAAGAATATTTAAAAAACAGCTCTCACTAAACTTTTTTCAATTAAAAAATAATACCTTTTATATGAAATTCATTTTTATATTATTTTTAACAGCAGTTACACCTGTTTTATTTGCCCAAAACTTTGCAGATAATAAAGAACTTCCTTTTGCAGTCGAAGTGGAAGAAGTAAAAAACATTTCATTACCAGGAATTCATTCCGGGGCTTTTGCCCAATACGATGCCTGGTGGATATTGATCGGTGGAAGGATAAATGGATTACATGGTTTTTTTGCTGCCACCGCCTTTCCTGAGGATCAGGCGAATACTGCTATTTGGCTTTTGAATCCACTTACCGGTGAAACAAAATCATATCCTGTTTCTTCACTTTCCGTTCCTTACAAAAGCCAATTAACTAGCACAAACCCTCAGTATGTACAGCATGGGAAGTACCTGTATATAACCGGGGGATATGGCAAAGACATGCAGACCAATAAGTTTGTTACTTTTCCGATTTTTTCGGCTATTGACTTATCTGTACTTATTCAAAAAATACTTTCTAATCAGAATCCATCAATTGCAATTGATCAAATAGTAGATGAAAATATGAGAGTTTGTGGAGGAGAAATGGAAAGGTTGGGGGATTATTATTATCTGATAGGTGGACATAATTTTTCCGGACTGTACACTGAGGATCGACTACCCACCTTTACTCAAGTATACAGCAATGAAATGAAAAAATTCAGGATCCTTCATGCCAGCAACCAGGTAACCATTGATGGCCTTGAAATTACCCGGGATGAAACGCATTTGCACAGGAGAGATTTTAATCTGGGACCCATAGTACACTCCGGCGGCAAACCGGGACTGGGAATTTATGGCGGGGTATTTAAACCCGAAGCTGATGTGCCTTATACTTATCCTTTGTACCTATTTGATCATAACGGTATAAAGCCAGACTCCAGGTTTGAACAATCATTCAGTCAATACACCTGCCCTGTTATTCCTTTGTACAATGCCATTGATGGCAGCATGTATACTATCTTTTTTGCAGGATTGAGTGATCATTTTGTAGATGCAGCCAATAATGTAAAATACGATGGCCGGGTGCCTTTTATAAAGGATGTAACTGCAATCCGAAGAAAAAGCGATGGCACCACTGTACAATACATTTTGCCATTTAAATTTGATGCTTATCTGGGAACAAATATGGTTTTCGTACCCAATGAAAATGTATCTCAGTACGAAAATGCAGTAATAAAATTGGAGGATATTCGATCGAAAACGTTTGTAGGATATCTCTATGGTGGCATAAAAGCAGACATACCTAATATCACTCCGTCACGAGCCAACTCTCGCTTGTTTAAAGTATTTATTACACGGCCAACCGCCACTACTGCTAAGCATGATCAAAATCACCTTGCTGAAAGAATCAGGCTTTTTCCTAATCCTTCTACTGTAGACGAGGTGATTTTAATAGAGGCAGATACTCCTTTGAAAGAAATATATATATATGATGCATTGGGTAAAAAAGTGTATGGTCAAACTTTTATAAATGAAACCACTCTTTCACATAGCATTTCATTCGCGCATAAAAGCACCGGAATTTACTATCTCTCAATACATGAAAAAACAGGAATGATTATAAAGAAGATTTCCAGAATCAATTAATTATTTAAACCCAATCCATGCATTAGCAATGGATCGCCCGAAGGGTCTGATGACTCTGATAGTGGTATCAGATGCTGACGACAAGGGTCAGCATGCTGATAGAATCATCAGTCACTCGCAGGAGAGGTAATCATAGCCATTCTAATGGATGATTACAGTTCAATAATAGAAATGCTGTAAGCGTTTTAAGCTGAAGTATTATACTTTTACGGAGAGTATATTGAATGCAGTTTAGAGATATTTTCTATATTTATATTATTTTAAACTGACTTGTCATTTATTATGAAAATTCTGATTACTGGCCTTTTATCTTTCATATGTATAACTTTTTATAATAGCCGGGTACCCAAAAAACCCAATATTGTTTTCATCATGTCCGATGATCATGCCTATCAGGCTATCTCTGCCTATGACAACAGATTACTCCAAACTCCTAATATTGATCGAATTGCAAAAGATGGAATGTTATTTACTAATGCCTGTGTGACCAACTCTATCTGTGCCCCGTCAAGGGCGGTTATCCTTACTGGGAAGCATAGCCATCTCAATGGTAAAATCGATAATTATTTTCCCTTTGATACTACCAATATTACTTTTCCACAACTACTGCAGGCCAATGGCTATCAGACGGCTATGTTTGGAAAATTGCATTTTGGAAATAACCCAAAAGGATTCGACGAATTTAAAATATTGCCTGGTCAGGGCGATTATTACAATCCGGATTTTATTACCAAAAAAGAAGGAAAAGTGAACGTAATTGGGTATGTCACGGATATCATTACTGATATGACTTTGAGCTGGCTTAAGCATGAAAGGAAAAAAGACAAACCCTTTTTTCTTGCTTATTTGCATAAAGCTCCGCATAGGGAATGGTTACCCGCGGAGCGTCATTATTCAGAATTTATAAACCGGAGATTTTCTGAGCCTTCCACATTAATGGATGATTATTCAGGAAGAGGAACAGCCGCTAAAGAACAAGAAATGAATCTGCTTACACATATGAATTGGGCAGGGGATTCTAAAATAAGACCGGAAGTAATGGATTCGTTGGGGATAAAAGAGTCTCATGCTTATGATAAAGCTAATTATAACAATACGATAAACAGAATGAATTCCAGGCAAAGGAAAGCATGGGATGCTGTCTATGATAAAATGAATGCCCAATTTATTCAGGATTATCCATCTATGTCAGAGCAGGATAAAATGAAGTGGCGATATCAACGCTATATGCA
>CAYNIG010000003.1:0-46465 GCA_964396995.1 uncultured Saprospiraceae bacterium
CCTTGGACTTAGTCGAAAAATTTGTTTCGATAAATTAATAATGGTCAATATTATATGACTTCCCCTGCAGGCCCTAAATAAACTTTAGATTCACATCCAGCGTACTTTTTCCTCTATTTTTCCTCTCTGGGCCGGAGCTTTTGCATCCTCTTTCAGATAGCCAATATAAAAAAGGCCAATGCATTTTTCGCCCTCTCCCAATTCAAGAAGAGGCCCCAGCCTGGAAATAAAACCCGGTGTAGCCCAATAAGCCCCAATATCAAGGGCCGCACAGCTAAGCCATATATTTTGTACGGACATGGCGACTGCGGCAATTTCTTCCCATTCCGGTAGAGATTGTGCAGGTTCTCTTTGCATTACTATGGCCAGCACACATCCCGCCTGTAATGGTCTGAGTGCAACATCATTTACTTTTACTTCTGAGTATAATTCTGGGGGAGTATTTGCTTTAAAGTCCGCGAGAATATGATCAGAAAGTCTCTTCCTTGATTCTAAAGAATGAAACACCCGGTATCGCCATGGCTCGGTTCGTTTGTGGGTGGGAGCCCAATTCGCATTTTCAAGCATTTCTTCAATGATTTGTCTTGGTATTTCTTTATCAGAATACATTTTAGGGAAAAAAGCTCTGCGGCTTCGAATGATATTGGTGATGGATTGCATATAATTTATTATCGAATTAATATTTATTTTGATCCTACATTTTTTAAGGCAATACTCTATTTAGAAAGTAATGTGTTTCTTGATACTTCAACCTTTTTTCCTTTTAAACCAATAGAATATTCCTATCCCCAGCCCGAGTAATACCAATCCCGGCAAGGCCTGTTCTGGTTTTTGGAAAAAAATATTGATAGCAAACACAGACTGCAATAAAATAAATATGGCGGGAATTACCGGATATCCCCAGGTCTTATACGGCCTTTCCACATTTTTTAATTTATGTCTGAAAACAAAAATGGAAGCGGCAGCTAAGGCAAAGAACAATGCATCCATAAAAGTCACGAAAGTGATGATTTTATCAAAAAAAGCTCTAAAAAACAATAGAATGCAAAGAGCCCATATTCCCTGAAAAACCATTGCGATTACCGGTGTATGCCATCTTGCGTGCAATCGGGCGAGTGGTTTATAAAATAATCCATCCTGCGCCATCGCATAATAAATCCTGGGGGCACTCATACTGTAAATACTGATGGTACCGAATATAGACAAAGCAATTGCTACTGCAACTAATTTTCCACCCCAGGGAATCAACTTTGTGATCACATCACTAGCAATAGTCCGGCTTGCAGCAATGGATTCCAGTGGTAATAAACGCATATAAGCAATATTAATCAGCACATAAGAAAGGGTAATGATCATCATACCGATAATCATGGCACGGGAAATGTTTTTAGCAGGGTTTATTACTTCCGCAGCAACATAAGTGGCATGATGCCACCCTCCTACCGAGAAAAAAACCCCGATCATACCGGTAAACATGGCTGAAAACAAATGAGCAGGCAAAGCATGCGATTGACTGAAATTTTGGCTGATCACGGTACCATCTCCATATATAAATCCCAGCAATACAATTAGTATTATAGCACCAACTTTTATAGTAGTAAGTATATTGGACATCCATTGGCTATACTGTACACCGGGAAGATTGATCACAGTAAGTGAAATCATGGTAAAGGCCGCAATCCATATTTTAGTATCGCCAGACACACCGGGAATGAGGATACCCAAATAATCCGAAAAAGCAACGCATAAGCCGGCTAACGACCCCGTATTAATTACCAATAACATCACCCACCCATATAAAAATGCGGGTAACTCACCAAAGGCATTTTTTAAAAATACATATACGCCGCCTGCCTGATGAAACAGGCCACCCAATTCAGAAAATGTGAGCGCCCCACAAATACCCATTACTCCTCCAATCAACCAGACCAGAATGATTAAATACGGATGTCCCAATCCTTGTGCAATAGTACCGGGGGTCACAAAAATGCCGGACCCGATACTGGAGCCTATGGCAATCATAGTGAGGCCATACAGTGTAATTCGCTTTTGGAACGAGGACATGAGGGTGAAGGTAAACAAACCCAAATCATTCCTGTCAGGGATTGAGTATAAATTTTATTTAACTGGTTCCGTTATTTCTTCTGTGTTGCCTCCATGATCATTTTGCCCAGGTTCAAAAGACTATCTCTTACATTTCCTTCCCGGTAAATGATTTTATTTGAATTGTAATCATAACAAAATTTATTTCCCTCCGTGATCAATCCAAAGCCGTGGTCAAAAGTGTAAAAAGCCGAGCCCCCGGTGGTGTCAAACATATTTTGAGAAAATTCAAAAGCTGAAGCGTCGAGCCCAATTTGATTCAGTATAGTATAAGCAAGATCATTTTGAGATGAAATCGTGGCCATTCGTTTACCTCTTATATCATCTGGAACCAGGTTTCCATACCATAGCATGGGTATTTTAAATCTGCCCGGTTCGTAGTTGGTCATATAATTTACCGGCAGATGATTTCCATGGTCAGCCGTAATCACGAATAAAGTGGAGTCAAACCAGGAATATTCTTTTATTGCATTGAAAAATCGACCAATGCTGTAGTCAGTATACCTTACTGTATTCAGAAACCTTTGTTTAGGGCTATCTCCCTGTACAAATGGGTCCATCGGGATATCGTATGGTTCGTGACTGCTAAGGGTAAGTATGGTATTAAAGAATGGTTTAGCACTTGCATTTAAATCCTGAGCTAATTTTTCAAACACATAGTGATCTGCCACTCCCCATTTTTTACCATGAAGGGACATCGGAAAGTCATTGATATCAATTATTTTATCAAAGCCCGTATTGATCAGGTAAGATTTGATATTCGCAAACTCGGATTCACCTCCATAATAAAATGAAATATCGTACCCCTCAGATTTCAGCACTTTAGCTATAGAAGGTAAGGCACTGGTCTGATCTGCATCCTGTGTAACAGAACCAACAGGCCTGGTAGGATATCCATTTAAGATTGCCGGCAGCCCTTTGTAAGTTCGATCACCATTTGCATAAAAATTGGTCCAGATTATACTTTGTCCGATCATACTATCGAGGTGCGGAGTATAACCTTTCAATCCTCCAAATGCAGATACGACATCTGCCGTAAACCCTTCCAGAATAATAAAAATGATATTGGGCTTTTTTACCTTCTTAAAAAGAGAATCAGTGGGAGTTTTCTTGTAAAATGACTGAATTGCATTCAGCAGTTGAGACTCCGGGCTTGTACCGTAGATGCTGTGATCCTTTTTTTTTAGAGTATACTTGTTTAGTAAATTCCAGGCTGTATTTAAAGCTGCATGATTGCAAATAGAACGGTCACTGAAAAAAGCAGAGGACTGATTTATTGGTTCCAGTTGCAAACCTCCCCTGATACCTATAATCAATACCGGAAAGAGCAACAAGGCACTTATCTTATCCCAGAGTCTATTTTTGACCTGATCGCGAAATAAAAAATCAGATACCAATAACAGCAGCCGGTACAAAATAGATAAAAACAAAATTCCGATCACGGATATCACCAATATATAATCTTCCTTTCCCACACTTGCCATTACTTCTTTGGGGCTGGATAAAAAGGAGATCGCTGCCGGATTTATTTTGACAGACCAATGTTTGTATACCACAGCATCTGCGCAGGTCAGTAATGTCAATAATAGAATAAAAAAAACAGTGCTGAATTTTATTACATAAATCAGGCCCTTGTGCGGAATCAGCAGGTATATAAAATAAAAGAAAAACAAAAACAAAGTGAGATAAGAACTTACCGATAAATCCAACCTAAATCCAAATTTGAAAATATTCAATAAAGTGAAAGGGGTGACTGGCCTGATCAGATCCCAATTGTAGCCAATAAATACAAAACGACTCAATATGGATACCAACGACCAGAATAAAATAAAGACGATAACAAACCTGATAGACGACTTCAAACCAGGTGCAAAAATAGTCAGAACTTCATCGATTCCGATAAATTAACTGATCATGATAAAGACTATCTGCTATTGAAATTAATACTCCATTATCCATTTATACCAATTACTGACCTTCAAGTGATATAATCACTTCCTAAAATAACAATTTTACTATTTTTACCGACTCAGAAATATCAATATGAATAAAATTAATTTCCTTATCCTGCTGATGTGTATGACCATCAGTCTGTCCGCTCAAAAACAATTTAGAGCTTTATTATTTACTAAAACAAACGGATGGCATCACGAATCCATTCACGAAGGAGTAGATGCCATACGTAAAATGGCCGACCGGCACTGGTTTGATGTAGAATGGCATGAAGATCCTGCCAGGTTCAATGACAATAGCCTGGCCAAATTTGATGTCATTATATTTCTCAATACTACCGGCGATATTTTAAATAATGATCAGCAAGCTTCAATGGAAAAATTTATTAAAGCCGGGAAAGGTTTTGTAGGCATTCACAGTGCTGCCGACACAGAATACGATTGGCCATGGTATACCAAACTGGTAGGTCATATGTTTAAAATACATCCGGCAGTGCAGTCTGCAAAACTCAAATTTACCCAAAATCCATTCCCGGGATTACAAGGATTCAAAGAATCGAATTATTGGACAGAAGAGTGGTATGATTATAAGCCTGCTACAGTGCCCGATTTAAAATACATATTAGCTGTGGACGAAAAAACATATAATCCCAAAGCACAATGGGGTGAAAATAAATCGGATGGTATGGGTATTTTTCATCCGATTGCCTGGTACCATGAATATGATGGTGGCAGAGCTTTTTATACCGGACTTGGGCATCTGCCGGCAGAATTTTCAGAGCAGGCACTGCAAGACCATATCTATGCCGGAATATTATATGCAGCGAAAGGCAAAAAATAAACAATTACGTAAAATATAGAGTGGAGTATATTTCCAACCAATAGGTTGAATTTTTCCGTCTCTACTCAAAATTGGAATTATGAAATTGTATTCTTTCTTTCTGGTTATTTGTATTGCGCTGGTTTCCTGTACTGCATATGATGACAATCCTGAGATTTTCGAGGGTCTTTATAAAACAAATGCATTATTGGATTTCAGATGTGTGGCTTTGGATCCCGATAAACTTCCAACTTTACATATTTCCAGGACAGGTGATAATAATTATACAATAAAACTCAATACCTATGAGCCAAAATCCGAAATCACTTTTAAATCCATAAGTTTGATAAAAAAAGAGGAAAGCCATGATATTAGTTTTAAAGGGAAAATAATCGGAGATTGGAAGGTAAGTCCTTTCCTGGAAAACAATCCCAAATTGGTCACGATTAATTACAATGATCAATCCAAGCCTGAGTCATCCGTGTATTTTGTGGGAGAAAAGAAATAAATATTATATATATCAGTCCGAAAATCAATATTTTAGAATTTTAACAATAATTAGAATTCCTCTTATGCAATAATCCTATACTCATTAATGTTTAATTATCAACAAATGCAAATAATCAAATTTTTAAACAAAGAGTATGGCAAAAACCTTTACACAAAAAAATTCAGTCTCATTCATTATTGGAGATTCAAAAGTTGACTCCTCTTCCATTGAAATCCTGGAGAACCAGATGCAAAACACAATAGATCAAATTAAAAATCTTCGTGTTCGCCCCTCCTTCAGTAGTATCCGAGAAATCCTGGAATATGCTAAAGTTGCACAACAGGCAGAGTTAAACTGAAAACCAAGAAAGTTTAAGACAAACTACCAAAACCTTTGAGTCATTGACCAAAGGTTTTTTTTATTAGATACAGGTATCCTTTTTGCAGTGCGAGTTAAAACAGTAAATTTGCATTCATATCGTAGGGTACTTATAACTCAAATTCATTATAAGAGCCTATAAAAGAAGAAATTATACTAATGGTACTACAATTTACTAGCGGGCAAAAAGGTTGGGGAATTGGACTGTTTTTTAGTATTTTCTTTGCTGTATCGTGTATCCCTGTCAAAAAAGAGGATGTAAATTCAGATATAATTGATCTGCAATCCACTACTATTAATTTACAGGATTCAACCATAAGAAATCTACTCATAGCGCAAAACGACCAGGATCTGGTTACTATTTACACCGCATTCCACAGTCCAAGTGCTTCCGTCCGATATGCTTCTGCATTGGCTTTGGGTTCGATTAAAAACCCAATGACTGCCGACACCTTGGCGTATTTACTAAAAGATCCAAATGTTCATGTTGCCGCTGCAGCAGCTTACAGTATTGGCCAAATAGGGAAACCTGAAAGTCAGGCGGCATTGATCAATGCCTTTCGTCAGTACGATACAGCCGGGATCAATTCTTCTATTAATAGTGCCATACTGGAAGCCATAGGCAAATTAGGCACACTTGATTTTCTTCAGGCCATGGCTACAGTGGAAACCTACCAACCGGACGATACGGCTTTGTTGCTGGGTCAGATCAGGGGCATTTACAGATTTATGCTGCGAGACATTACTGATCCTTCAGGTACCAGTACAGCCGTTAAATATGCAACCACCAAAACATATCCTCAGGAAGTTCGCCTGTTGGCTGCTCACTACCTCGCCCGGGTAAAAAATCCGGATTTTTCTGGCATTGAACCTCAGCTCAGGGAAGCCTTTATTTCAGAGACCGATGCCGACATCAGACTTGCTTTGATCCAGGCATTAGGTAAAACCAAAAGTGAAAGTGCGAAGTCTTTATTGATTGAAACCATAAAAACAGCTCAGGACGATCGACTGGCTGCCAGTGCTATTAAAGTCTTAAATAATTTCGATTACAGCAGTGTAAGGTCGATTGTATTAGAATCTATACAGTCCAGGTCTATCACTATTGCCAGTGCTGCCATATCCTATCTCGAAGAATATGGTCGTGAGTCTGATGCCGCAGAATACAAAAATATAGCTCGTGATAATCTTCCCTGGCAAGTCAAACTACCTTTGATGGGTATTGCCAACAAAAATTATGGTTATGCTTATGTAATCATCAAAGGCAATATTAATTCAGAACTCAAAGCGATTTTTAATCGCACTGAAAACCTCAATGAAAAAGCAGCCGCACTTAAGGCTCTGGCTGCGGATCCGAAAAACATCAATTTTTTACTTGAGACCGGAAAGAATTCGCAATTGTCCATCATACATTCTGCTGTAATGGATGGTGCCGTGGCTGCACTAAAGAGCAAACACTTTACCGGTGCTTTCGGTGGAGGAGAAAATATAAAAAAACAGGTATTTGATTATTTAGTCAGTCATCTTTCTAAAGGCGATGAAGCCGCATTGGAAATAGTTGAAAATATAGCCAATCATGCCGACTTAAAGAAAATCCTTGATATCAGTATACTGGAGGCTGTAAAATCATCCCTCGCGACCAATGTATATGCTCAGCATATGCTGGGTCGCACCTTAAATACACTTAAAGGGTCTGCAGAGGATATACCCCCGATGAATAATGTAAAAAGAATTACTGCCAACGATTTGGCTGTGGAAAGTATAAACAGCAGTGCAGAAATAGTAACCGATAAGGGCAGCATTAAATTAAAATTGCTGAAAAATGTAGCTCCTGCCACAGTGCTCAATTTTATCCGACTGGCGAAGTCAGAGTTTTTTAATGGTAAAAATTTTCATAGGGTGGTACCCAATTTTGTAATTCAGGGCGGTTGCCCCAGGGGAGATGGCTATGGTGGAATGGAATACAGTATCCGATCAGAAACACCACCGGTGTATTACAATAAAGGGGGACTAGTGGGCATGGCGTCCAGCGGACCCCATACCGAAAGTTGCCAGTTTTTTATAACTCATAGTCCAACACCTCATCTGGATGGCAGGTATACTATTTTTGCAGAAGTATCTTCCGGTATGGAAATAGTAAATCAAATTCAGATCGGAGATAAGATTCAACGAGTGATTTTAAGTGAATAATTTTTTATTTTCCTGTAATGCCAGGCACGGCGCCCGGACTTGAATACTCCACCTCTAAATCAGGCATTTTTATCGATTGAGGATATACCTGATCGAGCGTATTCCCATTGTACATTCTACCATTTTTCATTACAAAAGAGATCGTATTTGTATTCTTAATATTTTCCAGGGGGTTTTTATCTAAGATAATGAGATCGGCCAGTTTACCCGGTTCTAATGATCCAAGTTCTTTATCTAATCCAAGTGCTCTTGCCCCTATAATGGAGGAAATTTTTAAAGCTTCGTGATTATTCATACCTCCGGATTGTACCGACCAGAGTTCCCAATGGTAGCCTAATCCCTGCAGCTGACCATGGGAGCCAATACCGGTGAGCCCACCGGCCCTAAGCAGATTTTTAGAAAATTCTGCATGTCTTTTAAATATATGCTCCTCCGGAACAAACCACGAAGCCCTTCTTCTTGCTTTGGTATCCAATTCTTCCTTTGGAGTAAAGAAAGCAAGCTTTTTATCGTTAATTACGTTTTCAGTAGCATAATAATAATTCTCTGCCCATGGGCCCCCGTACGAAACGAGTAAGGTTGGAGTACAAGCCATTTTAGTAAACGCAATGGTATTGACCACATCATTATAAATGGGATAGATTGGCAAAGCATGTTCGTGTCCTGGATATCCATCCAATAATTGGGTCATATTGAGTTTAAAATCAAGCCCACCTTCTGTAGTAGGCATCAGGCCTTGTTTTTTGGCAGCTTCTATTACCCACTGTCTGTGCTGCCGGTTTCCTACCAGATACATTTTTATATACTTGGTATTGTAGTACTCTGAGTATTGTTTCAACACTTTTTCAGTCTGTTCGAAATTTTTGAAATAATATGCCCAATAACCAACACCAGGACCTGTGCTATAAATACGAGGCCCGATAATTTGTCCGGTTTCCACTTTGTCGCTATAAGTAAGGACATCGGTAGTAGCTGTTTGCGGATCCCTTGTAGTAGTCACTCCATAAGCCAAATTAGCAGCATATACCCAGGCTTGATTTTTATGTAATCCCCAGGCAGGCCACATATGAGCATGGGTATCTACAAACCCGGGTATTATGGTCTTTCCTTTCATATCCATTACTTTGATCGATGGATCGACTTTTGTTTTACCAATCGCACTGACCGATACGATTCTATTGTTTTCAATTAATATCTCCCCTAAAGCGATTATTTCATCCCCCTTCATGGTAATTATCCTGGCATTTTTAAGCAGGATTTTTCCTTTCGGAATATCCCTGTCTGCTTTTACGATAATTTTTGATTCTATCCCTTTATATGATTTATCCTCTTCTTTCTTATCTTCTTTATCTTCTTTTTTCTCCGGTGTTTTAAGCCTTGCTTTTTCCTTTGCTTCGATTTTTAATCTTTCAGTGATGGCGGCTAATGAATCTAAATCATAATAAAAGAATGTGGCTCCAAGGGAATAAGTAATTGCTTTTCCAGAGGCAGTCCACCTGGCAAATTCTCCTCCCATAGTAGTGATCTTAGCAGATGGAAAATTGGAGTTGGAAGGATCAGCTACATTTATTACCGGAACCTGTCCACCTACTTTAGGTACTTTTACAATATAGATTTCATTGTTAATTTGAGCGATAACCTGATCACCGGACGGAGTCAAAGTAATCAGATCAGCATTCGATGGCTTAGGTGTAGGTTCGGTTTCAGTTGGTTGCATCAGGCAGGCATCGAGCTCGGCAGGATAGGTGGTAATACCATTTACTTTGACATAGATTTTTTCATCAGTACCATCCCATCGAATGGATAACAGACCTTTATTTCCATCATATAAATAGACCCGATCACTTCCTTGTACAAAATGAGGATTCCTCCTGTTTTTTGCTTTTTCGATAAGGTGAAATGTTCCGTCTGCAGGATTTATCCAGGCCAGGTTTTGGTATAATCCTGCCGCCACCGGATCATACATGTTTTTATAAATCTGAGCCGGACCGGTAATAAATACAATTCTATTGGTATTGACATCCCAGGCTAAATCATCATAATAGGCTGGCGTGCTGGTTAATTTTACTATGTCGCCACCGATCACATTAGCTATATAAATATTTCCGCCTGCACCTTCCCAGGAAACGAAAGCCAGCGACTTTGAATCAGGTGACCATACTGGTTTAGCCTCGGTAAAATTATGCCTGCTTATTCTTCGGGGAGTGCCACCGGGATAATCCATTATGTACAATCTATCCAAAGCCGTAAACGCTACTATTTTACCATCCGGTGATAGGGCGGGATCGCGTATTTGGGTTATATTCATTTGCGGTTCATCCGATATTTTATAATCAAAATGCACTTCCGGACCAATGGCTAATAGCTCATCAACTTCGTAAGGAATTTGCACTGCAGGCCCACCATCAACAGGAATTTTATTTATTTTACCTCCATAGGATGCGAAAAAATATTTGCTGTCCGGGCTAAAACTCATGGCCGGCAATACCCCCAAGGGGGCTATGGATTCCTGTTCATCACGTTGCACCGGATAAGCGAGCCAGGATTCATCCCCTGTTGCCAGGTTACGTTTTATTAAACCCGTTTGTGTATCGTGCCTGGTACCATAAACCAACCATTTCCCATCAGGGGAAAGGGTGGGTGCAAATGCAGACCCATATCGGTTTGTTTTATTTTCTATTTCTCCTGTTTCCCGATCGTAAGTGGCGATCTGATACTGAGGTAGCTGAGCATTGTAATTCCAGGCAGAATTGCGACGCGAAAACCAGATATATCGGCTGTCTGATCCAAATGCCGGCTCAATTGTTTTAAGGGCATCTGGTTCTTTTATCAACTGAATGCCACCACCACCATCACGATGATACATCCATAATTTGAGGTTTCGATTGCCACGTGATGTAATCAGATACTGTCCATCGGGTGTCCACTCGACGGACTGAAAATGATCCGATTTTTCTTTTGTTACCTGGGTGGAATCCCCATTACTGAGGTCTAAAATCCATATATTTTCTGAACCATCCCGATCTGATGTAATAGCTATTTTTTTTCCATCCGGGCTCCACCTTGGTTGGCTATCAAAAGCCACGCCTTTACTGATTCGTTTTGCCTTACCTCCTTCGGCGGGTAATAAATAAATATCTCCCATCATATCAAATGCTATTGTTTTACCATCAGGGCTGAGGTCCAGAGAAGTCCAGGTACCTTCCGTAGTTTTTAAATGATAAGAACGCGATGCTTCCAGGGGAAGGTTTTTGGTCAAATCCCTTTTGGTTTTAGAACTGTCTTTTGTCGGAATGCTGTCTTTATTCTGAGCGAGAGAAATGAATGAAGTGAATAGAAAAAAAAGCAGGCCAAATTTCATAAGAATGGATTGTAATGAATTTATTAATATATCCGATCAGATTATTATTAGTATATCCGACCAGATCAAAAGTAATAAAATTCAGCCATGCACGATGCAAAAGACTTTGAACAAAGCAATGGATCCATTCTTTAATCCTAAGCCCATTTTCATTGATTCTACTAATGAAATAATCACTTAATCCATTTAAAACCCAAAATGCAAATACCGGTCTTAGGGCTAACCAATATAAATGCTATCGCATAGTTTAAAGGAAAAAGAAGCCTGATGTTTTTCCGGACTCAAATCGGTCAATCAATGGTTACACAAAATGCAAATGATAAAGGTTTCTTTATTGCTTAACCCTATGGTATGATCTATACCAGGCTAGCTTTGTGCCAAAGTTTAAATTCTAAACCGGACTAGTCACAAATCCTAATCCTCGTTGCTTACCCTCCTGAATTTTTTCCTGAATGCTTTCCTCTCCTCTGCATTATTTAGATCGTATTTCTCTACACTTCCATCTTTAAATTTTATAGTAGCCTCTTTATCATTTATATTCATATCGGTAGCATTTTCAGGTAATTCAAATTCGAATAATGGTGGAGCAGGAGGCATGGGTGGCATGGGAGCTATGGGTGTTATAGGTGGCATGGGAGCCAAGGGAGCTGCCGGCGCCATAGGATCCATAGGAGTCATGGGAGCCATAGGTGGCATTGGGGGCATGGGAGCCATAGGCGGCATTGGGGGCATGGGTGGCATGGAGGGAATTTCAGGTAATAAATGACTGTATTTCTCTTCAAAATCTTCTTTTGCGGCTTTATTATTTAAATTATAGACTTCTTTAGTTCCATCTTGCAGATACACGGTCGCTATATCTCCATCTTTCCGATTGCCCCGGATAGAAATTCTTTTAATTTTATCATCCTTGTCCGGTGTATATGTATACGATATGGTTTGATTGCTTTCGGAGTTTTGGTGAGGTGGAGGCGGAGGTGGAGGCATATCAAATTTTTCAAAGAATTCTTTATTTTCCTTTTCATCTTTCATATTGTAGGATTCGGTTTCCCCATTTTTATATTTCACGACAGCCTTATCCATATTTCCATTTTTGTCGTGTGTCATTCTAATACTGGCCTCATCCGGAGTGATCCTTGGTTTTATAGTGTCTGGTCTTACCGATTCAGAAACCAGAAACACCGAATCGACTTGGTCAGGTAAAGATCTGAATGCAAAAAGCAATAATAAACCTATGGGTAACAGTAACAAAAATTTTAGTTTTTGTAAATAATGTGATTTGTTTTGATTCATCATCATGATTCTTGATTTTAAAGAATGAAAATTAAATGCCGAGGCTAAGCTGTATGGGCTGTGCCCCAGGGTTTGTAATAATAAATATTGATAAGCTTTGATATCAGTGCCTCGCGAAAGCATGATATCATCGGCCAGATATTCCAGGTTTTGACGGATCGATTTTTTAAGTACCCAGGAAAATGGGTTGAACCAATTGAGTATGCAGACCAGCTCTGCTAACAGCATATCGAGGGTATGATACTGCTTTATATGTATCATCTCATGGGCAATGATTTTCTCTAAAGATGCCAAATCCAGGTTACTATTGGACACAAATATGGAATTGCCAAAAGAAAACGGGGTGATGTACTCTTTGGTTATGTATATATTTCCCTTTACACCATTTTCTACCTTTTTAGCGGTTTTCCTTATCCTATGGAAAGAAAAAAGCTGGATTCCAAATCGTAAGATCAAAGCGATAAATCCAATAGTATAAAAAATGACTAAAATGGATGTCATACTTAAATGGCCGGAATCAGCGGTTTCGATATTTTTTGAATATTCGTATAACGAGGGTATGTATTCAGCTATGCGATTATAATCAGCCGCAGTTTCAGTCATGGAAACACTCGGTAGCTCTATAGTAACCAAAGCTATTAACACTGAAGATAAAATTCCGATTATAAAGTACCAGCGCGCCGACCTGAAAAAGGTGAGTTTTTCTAAAAACAGTTTATAAAATACAGTCAATGCTGAAATAGCTATTGAGAATTTAGCGACTACCATTATATAATCTGAATTCATTTTTTTCCTTTTTCAATTATAGAAATGATTTCCTTTAATTCCCTGGGGCTGAGTTTTTGATTTTCTACAAAAAAATTGACCATTTGTTTGTAGCTATTGTCAAAATAGTCTTTTACAAAACCACTCATAAAAGTCTTTTTATAGTCTTTTTCTGTAATTATGGGTTTGTACAGGCTTACATTTCCGATTTTCCTGCTTATGAGGTAATCTTTTTTTTCCAGGTTTTTAATGGTGGAAGCCAGGGTGGTATAAGGTATATCCTCTTCGCCCATTATTTCCAGTATGGCCCGGATATGAGTTTCTCCCAACTGCCAGATGACCTTCATGGCCTGCTCTTCCTGCTCTGTTAGTTTTTGCATTTCTACGAATTATTTAACAAATCTACGACATTTTCGTAGATTTGTCAATAGGGTGAAGAAAAAAAATTTATACTGTGCGCTGTACCGATGATTCGGAAATAGTATTTACCCCAATTCATTTCATATTGCCATTATAAAATATATCTTGTGCTGAAAATTTTTCAATATGCAGCCTCTCCGCGTATTTGTTTCCCGCGAAATACCAACCCTGGGAATTGATCTGCTCAGACATCAGGGATTCAGTGTAAAAGTATGGCATGAAGACAGACCCATGACCCAGGAGGAATTAATTCAAGAAGCCAAGCATGCCGATATCTTACTTAGCCTGGGTGAAAATAAAATAGACTCCTATTTTCTAAATGAATGCAAACACCTGAAAATGATCTCCCAGTTTGCAGTAGGCTATGATAATATCAATATACCGGAAGCCACTGCACTTGGAATACCGGTAGGCAATACACCGGGAGTGCTGGCCGATGCAACAGCCGATATTGCCTTCGGACTGATGATAGCCGTGTCTCGTAAATTTTTCTTCAACCATTTAAAAATAATCAATGGAGGCTGGGGAGCATTTATGCCGACGGCCAATTTAGGTCAGGAATTATATGGTAAGACATTAGGCATATTTGGACTAGGATCTATTGGATCAGTAATGGCACAGCGATGCAAAGGCGCATATAATATGAATATCCTATATTACAATCGTACACGAAATGCTCAGGCCGAATCAGATTTTAATGCCCGGCGCGTGGAATTTGATGAATTGCTGGCTGAGAGTGATGTACTATCCGTACATTCTGTATTGAGTGATGAGACCAGAGGAAAATTTAATAAAGATGCATTCACCAAAATGAAGCCGAGTTCTATTTTTATAAATACTTCCCGCGGCGGGGTACATAACGAAGAAGATCTTATCTGGGCCTTAGACAATAATGTCATCTGGGGTGCCGGGCTCGATGTCACCAATCCGGAACCAATGAATAAAGACAATCGCTTATTGTTTATGGAAAATGCCTGCGTATTACCACATATAGGATCGGCGACAGTGGAGGCCAGGGATGGTATGTCGAGATTGGCTGCTGAGAATATTATTTATTTTATCAGGGAGGGCAGAATCCCTCATTGCGTGAATCCTATGGTATTGAAACCATAAACAGGTTTATTTTAGTGAACCCACCTTATAGGAATATTAATCTCTGTTAATCAAATTTAAATGGCCATGGTGGTATCCCACTTCACTATACATTGCGCCAGTATTTAAATTTATTAACCTGATTCGCCATGATTAAATATTTTATTTTAATAGTAGTGTTATGTACTTCCTTTGTGCTCCGATCTCAATCAGAATTAATTGTTAATCCGGGTATTAAGCTGGTAAAGGACAGTATTGAAAGTAAAAAACTGCTGGAGGCATTAAATGCTTTTTTAAATAAAGCTCAGAGGCCAAATGAAGAAAACGATTTGGTATTGGAATCTGAAAAAGCTGAAACGTATGTATTATTAGATGAAGTAAATGGCATTCAAAAAAGTATGAAGTACCAGGACAGTGTATTTTACAAACCTTACCTTACCAATGTGGTCAGGCTTTCTGATAAAGAGTATTTTATTCAGGTATACTATGCTGGAATCAGTGAAACCGGATCTTTGTTAAGAGCGGGTTTTGATTTTATAGCACATAAAATAAATGGATCATTTTTGTTTTCTTCTCCATTAAAGGAAAACACAAAAAACTGGAAAGTTGAAACAGCAGGAGATCAATCCTTTTATTATGAAAATTCTTTAAATAAGATTAAAGCTGCAGAATATACAAGACTCGTTGCAGAATTTGATAATAAACTGAAATCCGCAGCGAAATTTACAAAGATGTATTGCTTTCAAAATTTAATTCATCTTCAGCGGATGCTGGGAGTTACTTATAAATCCGATTATAATGGCTCTGCCTCCGGCATATGGACTGCTTCAGCGGGCAATGATCAGATTATACTGTTAGGAAATGATAATGCGTCTTTTGACCATTTTGATCCACATGATTTATGGCACGATAGATTGACCCGCGTGGTAAAGCGGAGCCTGGTAAATAAATCGGTAGATGAAGGTTGTGCTTACCTGTATGGTGGTAGCTGGGGTTTGAGTTGGAAAGAAATATTCAATGCATTTAAATCTCAAATTGCATCAGACAGGAAAACGGATTGGTTAGCCATAAAAGATAATCCGGTTTATTTCCAGACAAATGAATTTAAAAATAATGCAGATAATATAGTCAATGCCCTATTAGTAAAAAAGATAGAAAAAGAAAACGGTTTCGATGCCGTATGGAAATTGCTCAATAACAGCCAACAGGAAAAAGGAAATCAAAAGTATTTCGATACTTTGGAAAAAATCACAGGTATAACAAAGGAAAATTACAATTCCCAAATATGGCAACTGATCGATAAAGAAAAATAATCCTAAATTTCAACTTTTTGCTCCCGGCCTCTTTGCCACAAACTCATTCTTTGCCCACCAGTTTTTTTGAAATCCAAAAGTGTGACGATTGCGCTCAGGTCCCCAACCACCGTGTCGTACATTGGGATAGATCATCATATCAAATTGTTTACCCGTAAGCTGCAATTTTTCAATCAGCTGAAATGTGTTTTGCATATGTACATTATCATCGGTACTGCCATGCAGGATTAGAAGTTTGCCTTTCAGGTTATCTGTAAAATTCAATACTGAACCATTTTTATAGCCCTCCGGATTATCCTGCGGGGTATCCATATATCTTTCCGTATATACATTATCATATAGTTTCCAGTCTATCACCGGAGCAGATGAGATGCCGTGTGTAAATGAATTGGGAGCCTTAGTAAGAGCTAATGCTGTCATATAACCCCCATAGCTACCTCCTTGAATGGCGATGTGATTACTGTCAATAAAAGGCAATGTTTTTAAGTAGTCTGCGACTTTGGCATAGTCGTGTACTTCCCATTTGCCCAGGTTGCGATGCATGAAGTCCAGTCCCTTTTTACCGAACAACCCGGATGCCCGATGGTCCGTCTCCAATTGGATCACACCCTGATTTAATAATTCATTATTGGTAAAGTCAGTATATTCGTTTCTCAAGCCCCCGGCATCTGGCCCTCCATAAATGCTGAATAATACAGGGTATAGTTTTCCATTTTTTTTACCTTCTTCAAAATCAGCCGGAAGGTTCCACACCACGGGCAGATCAAACCCATCTCCGGAGGGAACAGTAAAAAACTCGGTTTTAATGCCGGCCACTTTATTGGTATTTACTTTTTGTCCCAGGTCTCGCAATTTTTTGCCATCGGTATTGGCGATATACATGCTTGCCGGGGATTGCAGATTGCTCCAGGTATCTATAAAATAAGATCCATTGGGAGACAAAAGTGTACGGTGCGTCCCACTATTTGAGCTTATTTCTTTGACACCGGTACCATCCAGATTCATTTTAAATAAAGTATTAAAGTTCAGATGGTCATCACCCGTACCACTAAACAGTATCGTATTTTTCAATTCATCTATATGCAGAATGTCATTTACCCGCCATTTAAATTTGGTCAATTGCGATACCTGATTTTTATTTTGATCGTATTTATATATATTCCACCATCCATCGAGCGGATGAATCATTAAAAAACTATTGTCTTTTAAAAACCAAATTTTTTCATGAAACTCTACCCAGGTAGGGTATTTTTCATCAAATAAAAATCGTTTGATCTTTGTAGTCGGATTGTAAGCATAAAACTTTAAATCAGTCTGATCGCGATTCAACTCCTGGAAAATAAGTTCTTTGCTATCCGGTGTCCAGAAGGGCCAGGCTGTATATTGATCTGCTTTTTCATCTTCTTCCACTCTGCTGATCATTCCCGTAGAGAGTTGTACAACCTCCATTCTTACATGAGGATTGGGATCTCCCGATTTGGGATAATGTTCATTTTCAAGTACTACATGGACCCCTTCTGACCTGGTTATAGGGAACCTGGGTACGGGAGTATCATCAGTATGTAAGTAAGCAATGGATTTGCTGTCGGGACTCCACCAGAAGGCGCGATACCGTGAGGCTCTTCCTAAAATTTCTTCAAAATAAACCCAGGATGCATAACCATTATAAATACTTTCTGCACCATCGGTGGTGATTTGTCTGTGCAGGTTGGTTGTCAAATCCGCTATAAACAGGTTTCCACCTTTTACATAAGCAATGCTTTTCCCGTCTGGCGAAAACTGGGGTACTTTTTCTTCGGCATTATCCGAGGTGAGCTGTTTTAAAGCGCCATCGAATAAGTAAAGGTCATTGTATTTTTTGATCAGATACACATGTTCACTATTTGCACCCCAACTATTAGCCCGCAAAGAATCGGGCAGTTTAATACTACTGCCTGTTTCAGTGTATAAAGTCGATTGCCCCGTGAGAGCATTTACTTTATACGATTTACTAGTCAATCCTTCCAGCCTGTTTTCGAGATAATTATTATCATCTATCCATTTGGAGATGGTGGGAATGGATTGGGCACAAAGATTGGTACCTATAAAAAAAATAAGTAACTGCTTAATAAATTGTTTCATTTAAGTTATAAGTTAAGATAGTTGATTAGAATTTGGATATCCTTTTGGTGGTATTGGTTCATTTTGGCCTGTATCGTATATAAAAATGCACGATCAAAATTCTCCATTTTTAGGCAATTTATTCCGTTTCTTTTTGCAATAATGCAGTGGTCTGGTTATACAATTCTTCTGCCCGCTGATGACTGGTTCCGATAGATACTATTCCGAGTTTTCCATGCTGGGCTATGGCTCCGATCAGGTGAAACATGATGCCTTCCTGCGTGCTGGCATCAAAATGCAGTCCATTGCATATGGCCACATCTATCAGATCTACCGGCGTGAGTTTCTTAAAATTCTCAAATACCATGGCATCCGTAGCCCGATAATACCGAGTCTGTCCGTTTGGCATTTTATACACTCCGGATTTATAGTCGTATTTTCCATTGGTAAGCAATTGGAGCATTAGGTAGGGATGGGTAGTACCACCTTTGCGCAGGTTGATTTCTATAGCATAATGAAACCATTTGTCGTTTTCCTTTACTGATACAAAATCGATAGCAAACCTTCCGATCACGCCTTTCGTGGATAAATATTCGGCGACTTTATATCCCAGTGCACCAATGTCTTTTTTATATTCATCGTCTGCCGGAAAGCTGGCACCTACATAGACCTGGCCTGATTCACCGCCGAGTATCTGATCATGAGTAGAGACGATCTCAATTTCATTCAATGGATTGATCAGGATCTGCACGGATGGTGATCTTTTGATTTCTCCCTCTACAAATGCTTCTACAATACCTCCCATCTCAGCCAGCTTAGCCATGAATGAATCGTGATCCAGATCTCCGGCCACTACTTTCAGATTGGATCTGAAACTGTCGGTATTCAGATCTCCCGCCGGGAATTTAAACACTGCATTTCCATCCCCTGAAAAACCTTCGTTTAATTTCAGCACTGCCCTTTTTATTTTGGGGTTAAGTTCCCTCAGCGAAGCAAGAGCCGATAAAACATCCTTTTCTGAATACAGGTTTTCAAAGCCATCCGGTAATAATAGTCCTGAATTTCTGAATACTTCCCTGCTGCCGGTCTTGGATCCAAAATAATTAAGACTTGCCGGGCATCCATACAAAGGTATTCCCAACTCTACGGCCAACCGTTCTTCCAATGGAGTTACATTAAAAGTGGTTAAATGCGCTACTTCATTTACGGGAATTAAATCTTTTATATGTTGCAGCAATCGCGGTTTGGATAATAATTTATTCGTCAGCGCTATGTTGGACGAATCATGACAAGCCAATAATGTGAGTCGGGATTTGGCATGCATGGAAGTCATACCCGGTATTAAATGCAAATAATAATCAACTATCACTTCCTCTATCGGGGTGCTCGTGACATAGATTACTTTGGTTCGGGGCATCCTCAGGAGTAATAAAAGGCAGAGCATTCGCTCTTCATAATGGATGTGGCCCGATATCTTGGATAATATCTCCGGATCCAATGAGAGGCTGGGTACTACTACCACGGTTTTAGGGGCCAGGGGATCAGGAAACTGATATTTAAACTGATCACTCAGGCTTTTTTGCATTTCATTAAAATGGTGGAGTTCCTGATCAGACAATTGATATTTCTGCATGCTTATAATAAATTGAAGACTAAGATAATGCATATTTTCTATGCTCTGCAGACTAGTTTAAAATGATACCAATAAGGTTGAAATCTTGATGGAAAAGGAGATCTAATTTATTGAATGGTCAATTAAAAAATTATCTTTAACTGCATTAGATAGCAAAACATATCAATATGAAGAATTTAATACCATGCCTTCTTGTTTTAATTATTTCCTGCACGCACAATCATAACCCTTCATCGTGGTATACTTTCCAACCTGAACTAACTGCCAAGTGGATAAGTTTTGAAAACCCAACCGGGGAAAAGGGGAAAGGCGGGATGGAAAACAACAAAGCCAAAGGACACCCTTGTGATGATATTCCAGCACATACATCAATTACATTAATGGACTATACCGGCAATGGATTAATTCAACGCATATGGCTCACCATCAGTGACAGATCGGCTTATATGTGTCGTGGCCTGGTGATCAATATGTACTGGGATGGAAATTCCAAAGCTGCAGTTTCAGCACCAATCGGTGATTTTTTTGGCCAGGGATTTGAACGTAAAATCGCATTTGAAAATGAATTGTTTACTTCCGGGGAGGGACGATCATTTGTATCTTTTATTCCCATGCCTTTTAAATCGCATGCAAAAATAGAACTGGTAAATGATACCGATCAGGATCTGGACATGATTTTCTACGATATCGATATGCAGGCCTTAAAATCCTGGTCAGCAGATAATCTTTACTTTCATGGATACTGGCATAGGGATACAGCAACAGCATTGGCGCAGGACTTTGAGATCCTGCCCAATGTAATAGGTAAAGGAAGGTATCTGGGCACAAATATCAGCGTGATTGATAATAAAATCTATGAATCAGCCTGGTGGGGAGAAGGTGAAGTAAAAATGTATTTAGATGGCGACAAGGATCTACCAACCATTGTGGGCACCGGTACCGAAGATTACATCAGTACTGCCTGGGGACAGGGAGTATTTCAGAACAGATATTCAGGATGCCTCGTGGGTGATACTGCCAGAAGACATTGGGCATTTTACAGGTATCATATTCCCGACCAGGTATTTTTTGGTGAATCGTGCAAAGTGACGATTCAGCAAATCGGTGGAAATACAAAAGAAAAAGTAATGGATATGATGGCACGCAATGTACCGTTGGTACCAATTACCGTGCATAAAGCTCCTGAGTTTGAAAGAATTTATACACCTGGTAAGGTCACTGATCTCTCAACCACCACGCTCAAAGAAGGGTGGGTAAATTTTTACCGTACAGATGATTATTCGGCGATGGCTTATTTTTATCTTGATAAGGCTTATACTGATCTGCCTGCATTGCAATCTTTATCTATCAGGGCTTATAAATTATAACTTCTTTAGTAAACGTATTTATCTAAGATTTTGAGAACTCCCTTTTTTTTATAATTCAATGCTATGTCTATAAATTTTCTTGTATGATCGGCTAAAAAAATCGGAATACTCAAAAGTCCATCATTATAATCGAGGTTTTTAAGAGAATATCGAATACGAAGGCCAGGTAAAAATTGTTTTGAGTAAAAAGTTAAGCTCTTGCTTTTATTATGTTCGCTTGATTTTACTTCAATTGGGATTATGCTGTTTTTATATTCAACCAGAAAATCAATTTCAGCATCAGAATTCGACTTCCAATATCTAGGTAATGTTTCGAATTGATTTACTAAGCTTTGCAAAATATAGTTTTCTGTCAATGCCCCTTTAAATTCTGTAAACAATCGATTATCATCTTTAAAAATAAGCGGATCCAGTCTGGATTTCATCCGAAGCAAACCAACATCAATCAGGTATATCTTGAAAACCAGTAAATCATCATAATGGCTAACCGGATGAGTCGGCTTTTTACATAGGAAAACACGATAAATCATTCCTGCTTGCTCCAGCCAAAGTAATGAATTCTCAAATTCCCGTGCCCGTGCACCAGACTTTACTAATTGATAAATAAATTTTTTATTTTCTCGAGCAAGTTGTGAAGGAATAGAGTTCCACACATAGGTGATTTTATTTGTTTCATTTTTCTCATTATGCTTGGAAAAGTCCATGATATAGGAGTTTTGAATTTGGTCCAAACTTTTCTGAACCTCTGATATATCCATAGTTGTGACCATATATTTGGCTGGTTCCGGCATTCCACCGGATATTAAATATATTTTAAACAAATCCATCAATTCATTGAAAAATACATCAAGAATTGGCATTAAATCTCCAATACTCTTAGAATAATGGTATAGTTTTTCACTTTTACTTTGTAAAAACTCATGAAAGGTAAGTGGATAAAGAGTGAGAAACTCTACTTTACCTACAGGAAACCCACCTTTATTTCCAAGTGTTATACCAAGTAATGAACCTGCCGCAGCAATTGCATATTCAGGAGCATTTTCACAAAAATATTTCAATGTATTCAAGGCTTCATTACATTCTTGTATTTCGTCAAAAATGATCAAAGTTTCTTGTGGCATTATCTTTTTCCCGTGTATTACAGATAAATTTTGAAGTATCCTATTTACCTCTTTGGTGTGTTGAAAATTACTTTTAAGTTCTGGTCTTTCTTCAAAATTGAAATAAGCTACATCTTGAAATTCCTTTTTACCAAATAGTTTTAATAAAGATGTTTTACCGACTTGCCGGGCTCCCTTAAGGATCAAAGGCTTTCTATTTTTGCCATTTTTCCATTTTACTAATTCACTGAATAAATCACGAGCAAATTCCATATCACAAAATTACTCCAGAAAACGTGATTTTTTACACATAATTTGGAGTAATTCTGTGATAATATTGTAATATATTAAAAATCAATAAGTTATAATTATGTTGAAAGAAGGCCATTTAGTTGCCTTGTTTTTAGTCCCATTTTTACTTTGATGCAAGGACTACTTTTTACTGACTCTTCCGAAACAGGACTGTTTTACATTGTCTTTTTTGCCTATACTGTACATCAAGATCCTGGTTTGTCTGCATACTAAAATGGCAAAATTGAGCATAAAATGAGCCATATGTACAAAACTTATAAAAGTATTTTACGCAATTTATATGCCTGAAAATGGCATTTTTTAAACCTCAAAATGGCTTTTTTCTACTTTTTTACCCATAAAATGGTATTTTTTAAACCTAAAAATCAGAAATATGAAAATTACAAGACTTACTAGTTTTTAAGATTTGGGATTCGGATTAGCATTTTACATTTGATCCATAACAAATAACTACGTATGAAAATATTGAACAAAACTTTTGTAATTCTAATTTTGGTGATCTGTTGTTTTCCATTGATGTCCCAAGAAGATTCCACAGAGACTAAACCAAAATTTCTGATTTCAGGATATGCTGATGCTTATTACAATCTATCCTTTCAAAGCCCGGGAGTCGGTGCCAAATTATGGGGACCAGCTGCCGGATCCAGGGCCTTCGATATAAACAACAATCAATTTTCGCTCGGTATGGTACAAGGAAAATTTACCTATACCACCAGTAAAATAGATATTGTAGCCGATCTGATAGCCGGACCCAATGCCACGTTGGCTACTGTAGCCAATTTTAAATCAGCTGCCTGGCCAACTGGATTAGGTGGAGGTACATTAGGTATTAAACAATTGTATGGCGCCTGGAAAGCAACCGATAAACTGACTTTCACTGTCGGAGCATTTGGTACTCATATCGGCTATGAACTTATTGAACCAACTTTAAATTTCAATTATTCCCTTTCCAACTTATTTAACAATGGACCCTTCTTTCACACAGGCTTAAAAGCCAATTATGCCATTTCAGATAAGGTTGGACTTATGGTAGGGTTGGTAAACAACTGGGATAATTTTGATGAAAATAATGGATTTAAATCACCCATATTCCAATTGTCCCTGATTCCGGTCGACGGACTTTCCATTTACCTTAATGCCATTCTGGGCAAAGGTGATGTAGCTGGCACATTAAATACTGAATTTGCCAAGCTCACCGATCCCAATAGTTTTAATACCAGATTACTGGATTTGGTTGCGATTTATACCGTAGGTAAAGTCACTTTTGGAGTCAATGCTGCCAGTGGTGCTTACACGGGATCTAATTCTGATGCCAAAAATATATTTAAAGGGATCACCAAAAATGAAAAAACAAGCCCTACGTGGGGTGGAGTAGCAGGATATTTTAATGTAGCGGCCACCGACAAATTCTCTATCGGTACCCGTATTGAACAGTTTAATGATTTTTACGGAGTGCGATATATAGGTGCTAAGAATACTTCACTCACTTTTACCGGAAGCATTACCTGTGCCGATGGCAGCCTTATTTTAAAACCCGAGTTGAGATTTGACAGTTCGACTGGTAAGAACAATGTAAATGGACACGTGGATATCTATAATGGTAAAAACGGACCAACCGATGCTCAGCAAACCCTCGGCATGTCCGCCATATTCAAATTTTAAAATTTATTCGGCCTTAGCTTTTATCATACAATTTCAAAAAGCTGCATACTTACCTGTATGCGGCTTTTTATTTTTTACAATTATAAGATGATTTTAAAATGGAATCGTACTTTTATATACTATGATTTTTAGAAGTATTTTACTCCTTTCCTGCATACTTATCGGCTGTAAAAAAGAAAATAAAATTGAAATCAGTGACCTGCTTTTGGATAGCCAAAAAAGTGAATGCCCTGACCTAATTATCTCACCTCAAGATAAACTATATCATACCTGGATAGAGCGCGAAGGGGACAGTCTCGATGTGTTGAAATACGCTATACTGGAACAAAATGATTGGTCCAAACCAAAGGAAATCGTAAGCGGAACCGATTGGTTTGTAAACTGGGCAGACTTCCCTACCCTGGCTGTATTTGCCGGAAGCGAATTAAATTTAATGGCTTCTTATCTGCAAAAAAATTCGCGTGGTAAAACATACGATTATGATATCCGGCTGGCCTCATCCAATTCCAATGGTGAACGATTCAAACTTATAGATAGCCTGCATGCCAGTCTGCCGGGCGAGCATGGTTTTGTAAGTATGCAATCGTTCAGTTACAATAAAAACCTGGTCGTATGGCTCGATGGCAGCAAAATGTCAGAAGAACATAACGATACCGGTAGTTCCGGACACGATCATGGCGGCAGTATGCAACTCATGGCTGCATTTGTGGATGTAAATGGACGCATTACTGATCGTACTGTACTGGATGAGATGACCTGTGAATGCTGCCAAACCGATATTACCATGACTCCAAAAGGCCCGGTGGTAGTATACCGCAACAAAGCAGCAGATCATACCAGAGATATTTATATGACCCGATATAATGACGGTTTATGGTCTGCTCCCAGGCCTGTACATGAAGATCATTGGGTGATTCATGGGTGTCCGGTAAACGGACCGGCCATAGCTGCTGTGGGAAATAAGGTGGCTGTAGCGTGGTATACCGCAGCACTGGAAGACCCAAGTGTATATTTTTCTATCTCGGACAATGCCGCTGATTCATTTTCCCATCCCATAAAACTGAATACCAAATTTACAGAAGGGCGACTCGATGTTTGCTGGCTGTCGAAAGATATGCTGGCAATAAGTTATTTGGATAAAATGGAGATGAAGGCTGACCGGGCCCAAATACATATTTCTTTATTTGATGGGGCCGGTAATTTTGTTGCCGATCATGTCATTACCGAAACCTCTTCCAAGCGAAAATCGGGATTTCCTGTAATACAAAATGTAAAAGATACCCTTTATCTATCCTATACTCAGGTGGGAGATGGAAATCATACAGTGGTGAAGTCAAAGAAAATTACATTTCCAGAGATTAAAGCAAATTAGGCTACCAATCCCGGATAAACCATACCGGTTGAAGAATTCCTGAATTGTAAATTGGGATTTACGATAAGACGGAAGAAATAAGCATCGATTTGTCGATGGCTCAATGGACCAATTCAGATGGAGTCGCGGCAATGGATTGTATCATTTTTTCAAACTCATCTATTGAATTAAGATGCCTGATGGTATGGTTAATCAATGGTCTTTTGCATACATCAGGGGAACCGCTGAAACTAATTTGTAAATTGGGTGCTGAGCTCTGTATTTCAGTCAGGTAATCTTTGAGTTTTTCCATTGGACTATTGGACATAAATACAGTAAATAAATGACTGGCATCACTCTTCAGGCTGGCACCGGCGGCAACCAACGCAGGTACAGAGCTCCCTAGGTATATAGTACGGATTTGATTTTCCAATAAAATATAGTGTGCAAGGATCAGCGGCAATTCATGAAACTCATCGGGTGGCAGACAAAGAATAAAAGTATGCTCGCCTTTTGGCTGGGGGTTTAAATGATCTATGGCGGTCAATAGTTTTCGACGGATGATAGCCGATGCAAAATGTTCTTGTGCCGGTGAAATATCATTTACCTGCCATAACAACCCGACCCGTTTTAAAAAAGGATAGATTATATTCTGTATCGTTTGTTTAACCCCAAATTGTTCTATTACCTGATTTACTACTTTTGAAAATTTAGGCTCATCAAATGCCAGCATATGTACCATCAGGCTATTGATCAGAAAATCTGGGCAAATCGTTTGATTCTGAGCCAGCATTACTTCTTTTACTTTCAGGTCCAGTTGTTCATCCGGTAACTCCACTACTTTAGATATTTTCCACCCTGCCTGTATGAGTGAATGTACATTTATAAGCTTGCGCAATTCATCATTGTCATAGGTACGGATATTGGTACAACTCCTTTTGGGGCAAAATAAATTATACCTCTTTTCCCACATCCGTATAGTGGGTGCCTTCACACCGGAGTAATGAGCCAGGTCAGAGATGGAATATTGGGCTGTATCTGCCATTTCGATTTACAAACAAATTATCGCCCGCAAAGTTTACCATTTCATCACTTTTCTTACGGTGGCAGCCGGCAATAAATAGACCAGGCATAAGGTATACAATAAGTCCGCAGAAATCATTTTAATCCAGCCAAATACATATTTAAAAACTTTACTGCATATATATCGGAATACGACATAGCCTATCGCTTTTAAAATCAGACCCATTAAAGCAAGCCTGATATCCACAAAAATGAAAAACAAAATTCCAATCCACCAGGCCACATGACTACTGTAAAAGGAGAATAATATTGCCTTATCCTTCAAAGTATAGTACCGCGCTGTACTTACATGTCGTCGCTTTTGTTTGATCCAGTCTGCGAGGTTATACTTAGGAATAGAAAAGACAAAAGAAGCAGGGTCCAGGTTGATTCCAGGTTTGCTTTTTGCCCTCAGTTCATTTACAGTCAGATCATCATCACCGGAAAGTACCTCTTTATACCTGGTCAAATTAGTACTGGTAAATAAAATTTTTCTTGTATAAAGTATATTTCTGCCCACTCCCATGAAAGCAAACCCAAGACGAGCCAATCCCATATACATCAGGCCGGTCAAAGCCGTTTCAAACTGGATTAATTTATTGACAAATCCGGATGACTCGTAATAGGGAGAATATCCAAGCAGAATATCGTGGTGCATAGCCTGACAGGCCATTGAGCTGAGCCATTTGGGTCCCGGCCTGCAATCCGCATCTGTAAATAATACTCTCTCGTGAGTTTTTATTTTTGACAAGTTAGATAATTGTTGCTTTTTCCCAATCGAAAATCCAGTTAAAGATGAATGAAAATGAATTTGATTGTATTCACCAAACCGCTGATTTATTAACTCCTGCGTACCATCGGTAGATGCATCGTCTAAAATATGAATATCAAATAGTCCCTGGTATTCAAGTCTCAATAATAAAGGAATCAGCTCTACCAGATTGGCTACTTCGTTTTTAACAATAATTACCACACTAATATCAGGCCAATTTAACTTTATACTATCTAAGTGTGTATTTTTGTAAGCCGCATTCTGCAGGGGCAGGAAAACAATGAATAGAAAGAAATACTGGACTATGATTACCAATACAAAGACAATCTTTATGCTTTCTATCAACACGGGTCAAAACTACTCTAATTAATGAATAAAATAAGGAGTCTTCGGTTCGGTTTTATTTCCACCTTGCTCAGCATTACCTGCTGCTTGTGGTCACAAACTACCGGTGAACGTTTTGGCAACGAATGGATTCAAAAAGATCAGGTCTATTTTAAATTTAAGATTGGTAAAGATGGCCTGTATAAAATTACTTATGATGAGTTGATTGTACATCATTTTCCTGCTTCATTTAAAGGAGCCCAATTACAACTATGGCGATTTGGCCAGGAGATTCCGCTTTTTACTTCAAATCAGAATGATTGGATAACCGGAGACTACCTTTTGTTTCTTGGGAAGAAAAACAGATCTGAACTGGACGCTGCATTATTTTCAAATCCTGCCACAGAAATGCTCAATCCCGAATACAGTATGTTCAGTGATACGGCTGTCTATTTTATTACTTTATCACCCGATACCCAAAACAACAGAAGAATCAATATCAAACAAAGTAATGCCACCTTGCCTGTGGCGGATTATTGTATGACCGATCAATTGCATGTTTACAAGGAACATCCCATTGATAAAAGATATGATTCAGGAAATGAAATCAACTATTCCTCCTTTGATGAATGCGAAGGATTTGGTTCGAGGCCATTTCAGGAGTTCAAGCTTAAATTAAAACCGGAAGATGCTTTTACCGGAGACCAGTCAGGGCAGGTTCGAATACGACTGGCAGGTCTCAACTACAGCCACAAAATTCAAATTGAATTAAATGGCAGAATTGAAAAAGCAGATAGTTTTTATGGGTTTCAAATGAGAGAATATGAAATCCCGGTATCCAATCAGCTCCTTCAGAGTGACCTCGATCTTACAATCAAAAGCGTTGCCGGTGGAAATGATTTTTTCTCTGTGTCCAACATCCATATTATATATCCTAAAAAAAATGCCGGCCGGCTATTGGAAAATGAAACCGTTATCTCTGTAGCTCCTACTTCACTGCTTACTACTGAAGGTACAACACTGAATCATTTAGGAGTATCTGATAATGATACCGTATGGCAAGGTGCAGTAGAAAAAAATAACCGTTTTTATATTGAATCCCATTCAGCGTCAGAAAAAATATATTTTTTAAATCAATCCATCAGCAATACAGTCAATACCATTCAAAAAGTGGAATTGACTGATCTGACCGGTGAAGCCGATTATATTATTATCACTCATGCTAAATTATTACCCTCAGCCAGGGAGTATGAAGAATACAGAAAATCTGTTGCGGGTGGGTCATTTAAAACCAAACTGATTGATGTAGAGCAAATTTACAATCAATTTGGATATGGTATGGCACAGGTACATGGACTCAATGCTTACGGTCAATACATTAATAAATATCAACCTGGTATAAAATATATTTTACTTATTGGCCGGTCACTTAATTATCGGGATTTGCGGGTGGATAATAATGCTACTACCTATAACCATTTAAATCTGCTACCCAGCTTTGGCTATCCAGGTGCTGATAATTTAATATTCGCTAAGACCGGAACCAATCTGCCTTCCATTCTTCCGGGAAGGTTGGCGGCAACGGATAATGCACAGGTTCGTATTTATCTTAATAAAGTAAAAGAATACGAGGGGAAACTTAAAAATCCGGTTTCCAATGATGATTTATATTGGAGAAAAGAAATATTACATTCTGCAGGGGGTATACCTGCCGGATTTCCCGGTGCAGAGGGTTTTGATTTGATATTAAACAATCTCAAAACCATAATTGAAAATACAGACTGGCAGCCCATAGTAACTTCTACCAATAAAGCTTCTTCAGATATTGTACAAGGCAGTGTATCCAATATCATCATCAATAAAATTAATGCCGGAGTATCCATCAATACTTATCTCGGACACGGCGCAGTAAGTGCTACAGAAATTGGATTGGACGATCCGGAACTATTCGATAATAAAGGAAAATACCCTTTTTCTTTTTCATTAGGCTGCAACTCGGGTAACATTCATACTACCGGTTATAGTCTCAGCGAAGCCTTTCTTTTTTCTCCAAAAGGAAGTATATCTTATTTGTCCTCGTCAGCAGTGGGTACTGATGGAGCTTATTTTGTATACGGCCAAAAATTATATCCTCTCATTGGAAATACTTATTATACCAGGTCCATCGGGGAACAACACTACGCAGCACTGCGACAGATGGACCCTAAAAACAATACCGATATCACCACCGTTTCACTGGTTCAGCAAATGGCGATACATGGTGACCCGGCGATACAGGTAAATTACTACGATGCACCTGATTTTACTATCGATGAAAAGTCATTTAAAACCCTACCCTCCAATATTTTTACCGATCAGGATAGCTTTAGCCTGCATTTTACACTCTGGAATTTGGGTAAAAAATACAACCAGGAAGTACCATACAGGGTTGATCATATCTTGCCTGGAGGTACCAGTTATACATATGATTACCAGGTCTTATTTGATTCTGCTTCAAAAAAAATATCATTGAGATTGCCATTACCTCCATTAAGCGAAGGGGCCAATACCATTAAAATACAATTAGATCCTGACCATCTGGTATCGGAACTACCTCAACCCTTTGCTGAATCCAATAATGAATTAAAACTATCTGGCACCACAGGATTTACCTTAAATATTTACAGTAACGATGTCACCCCTGTGTATCCTCCTGACTTGGGCATTACAGATAACAGCAGTATTGAATTAAAAGCATTCACTTCAAATGCATTTAATAAGGCCGGGAAATTTATTTTTGAAATCGACACCACGATGTTATTCAATTCTCCGTTGAAACAAAGAGAGACCATCTTGCAGCGCGGAGGATTAATCACCTGGCGACCTACACTGCGAGCACAAAACGAAACGGTTTACTATTGGCGAGTAGCATCGGATACTACAGGAACAAATGTGCCTTTCATTTGGAAATCAAGGTCTTTTGTCTTTGTTTCGGGCAAAGGCCCAGGTTGGAATCAAAGCCATGCTTTTCAGTTTAATATGAATCCTGAAAATCAGAATATCTATTACGATCTAGCATCGAGATCATGGAGACTTCGAAATGAAAAGGTGAGTGTGGTGGTGAGCAGTATTAATCATGCTTTAGATCCTGCGGAATTCTCTAAGGTATTGATAAATGGTGGCCGGGCATCCCGAAATAATCGTACTACCGATGCTGAATTTATTGTATCCATATGGGATACGGTGGTCGGTGCTTTATTATCAAATCCCATCGAGGGTCGTGACGGAGCTATAAATGCCTTTGGGAGAGTAGTAGGAGTTTTTACTTTTCCTATGGACAAGAATTCCACTACCGAGCGTGCAAACATGATTCGCTTCCTGGAAACAGGGATAAAGAAAGGACAATATGTAATCATAAATAATCATATAGAACCCAATAAATCGTATTTTCCAAATGATTGGGAATCCGACAGCTCTGCTTTGGGTAAAACCCTTTATTCTGTACTGGAAAAAAGAGGGTCACGATTAAGTCGGAATCTAAAGAATTACAATTCGTATCCCTATGTATTCATCTACCAGGAGGGTGGCAGAGTAATAGATGAACAAATATCATCCGATGGATTACAGGTAAGATCGGCATTTGAATTGCCTTTTATAAAAACACAGGGGGAAATTGCGTCATCTATGATTGGTCCGGCAACGGAATGGGGCCAGTTGGAATGGTCTACCTTAGATGAAAGAGGCAAACAAAATAAACTCACCATACTTGGACAACAAATAAACGGACTGGATACTCTTTTAGTCACTTCAGACACGGTGTTGTTGCTTAGGCATATTGATCCTCAAAAATATTCACGGCTTAAACTAGTTTGGTCTGCTGCCGATTCCTTAAAAACTCAAACCTTAAATCTGGTTAAGTGGAGAATTTATTATACAGGCCTCGGTGATTTGGCGATTCAGGCAAATGAAAATTTTTCATTTACCGGTGATACCATAGATCAATTTGAAGATGTAGTATTAAAATATGGTGTTCAAAATGTGGGTGCCGGAACGATAGATAGTTTTATGGTGATCCAGACTTATCTGGATCAGGCTTTAATGAAATCTTCCGATACCACTTATTTTTCTAAGCTGGCGCCGGGCGAGTTTAAAGTAAAAGAGGCAAAATACAATACAGAAACAAAAGAAAATAATCAATCCATTCTGATAGATGTGATCTCATTGGATAAAAAAGAGGAAATAACATTAAAAAATAACAGCGGTAAAATAGACTTTACACTGGTCAGGGATCTTGTACCTCCTGTTGTAGATGTTTTATTTGATGGTAAGCAAATCATGAACAATGACATAGTCTCGCGGCAACCGGTGATACAGATAAGTATAAAAGACAATAAGGATTTTAATCCGAATGACAGTATGCAGTATTCACTCAAACTGAAATTTCCCAATAAAAATCAATTTGAGTCTATATCCAAAAATCAATTTACTGTGACCCGGAATGCCAAAGAAATAAATATTGTATATAGCCCGGTATTTACCCTTCCGGGTATTTACTCACTGCAATTACAAGGACAAGACCGATCTGGAAATAGTGCCGGCTCTAACCCATATGAAATAGATTTCAAAGTCATCACTGAAAATTCAATTTCAGCCGTATTCCCTTATCCCAATCCGTTTACCAGTACGTGTAAATTTGCTTATACACTTACCGGCGAAAAGCCAGCTGTATTTAAAATTCAAATCATGACGGTATCCGGAAAAATAGTACGGGAACTAAGTCAAATCGACCTGGGGGTACTGGAAGAAGGAACTCATCTGACTGAGCTTAGCTGGGATGGTACTGACGAGTACGGAAATAAATTAGCTACCGGAACCTACTTGTACCGGGTAATAACAAAAACAAGGGAAGGAAAATCGTACCAGGAATATGAATCACTGGAAGGCAATACTGCAACTTCCGATTCAAGACGATTCTTTACCAAAGGAATTGGTAAATTGGTGATACTGAGGTAAAAATCAACCCCTTTATGCTTTGGAATGAATTTTAAGGGTTAATATCTATTTTGGAAACTTTTCTCGAGCATTTCCAATATTTCTTTATGAAGAAGGGATTCAGAATGAGGCATTTCAGGTGGATATACACAATACAATATGGAGTTAACCATTATGGTGGCCAATATAACATAAGTGGTTATTTTTCCCCATTTCTGATTATCCGTATAGTTCGAAACCAAAGCAGAGAATAAAACGGCAGATAATGGAAATAATATAAAAAAATATTGGTCATTAAAAGAAACCAAATGGCCCAATAGTAAGCTGGTAATATTCAATAGAATGAAGTACCCAGATATAAATCCTGCGCAAATTAAAAACGGCTGATCTACCCGCAAAGCTTTTCTATATATAAAAAATAAAATAAGCAATATAAAATACACGAATAATAAAATATAAGAAGATATATGTCTTATACTATATCTTGCAAAATTATAATTTGGATGATTTAATTTTAATCCGGTTACCCTGGCACCAGCCCAAATATTTTTTTTTATCAGGTTGGATAAATTTAATTTTATTGATGGCTTGTATTGTGGTAACTCCGCATTTTCAGCTATAGCCGAATACCAACTACTCAATTGTTTTTGGTAAACTAATCCTTCCTTGTTGAAACCCAAATAAAACGAGGATACCAATAGTAACCCTGCCACTGGCAGACCTGCTATGCTTACTGCTCTTTTCAAGTTTATTTTGCCAAGAAAGGTTATATAACCGATTAATAGTATAGCACAAACCAGGATAAATGAGTTAAAAAAATGAAAAAAAGGCAGACTAATCACCACCAAAATAAAAGTGACCCGGGACAATGTACTGACGGGTAATCTGTTTTTTTCCACCCATTTTATGATGGCCAATACAAAAATCAACACCGCCAAAGAAGAGATGGCATAGGTTCGTACAAACAACAGGTTAGGAATAGAAACAGAAATAAAATAGATTCCACCGATCACCTCTGCTTTTCCACCGTATTGCTCCCTCAGAAACCCGACTAAATACCATAATGTGATGCCAGAAATTAAAAAAGTTAACCATTTCAGTGCTTTAAATACTCCTATAAGGTGACCTAGCCATTTTGTCCAATAAAAAGAAATAGTATAATATAACAAAGCATTTGCACCATCTCTCATGGCACAATGGATTGTTTTATCAATTCCGGAATGAGAAGAAATATTCCTTAATTCTATAGTATCACAAGGATTGGCTTTAATGTATTTTGCTCTAGCCTCACCTGTCCAAAAACAACCTATACAAATTCCATTTGATATAAAAGTAGAGTAATATTCATCCGCTTGTATAGGACATCTTTTCCACGCCAATGCAGATAGTATTATAAACCACATCAGTATAATAATCCTGTTGGTACTGATCACCCGGAATTCTATTAAAATTGGATATTAAATCCTGTTGGAATACTAATCACTGTGCTTTATATACATTCCTACACCGTATAAACGGAAAAGGTTAATTTAAGTGCTTCTAATTTCTCCAACCTGTATTCCTCATCCGGCTCCAGGTAGTTTCCTTCTGCCCATTCGTTCCACGATTTTAAAAAAACCAATGGATTGGCTTTAGATTTTACCCTGTTTAGAATCCGGTCTACGTGAAATTTAAAATGCAGAGGCTCTGAATTGATCAGTATATGTTCTCGTCTGCCTGATCTGGGTGAATGATCCCAATTGGGAATTATTGTGGGTATCACCTCCGGGAGTTCATCTTCGGGGCCATCAAAAAAAACAGCTGCCTCTTTGTAATCCATAATCTGACCTCTGTTTCGCAACCGTTTATCAATCCCGTTTTTTAGTTTTTTAGGCCAGGGAAAGTGATTTTCAAAATGATAAAGCCGGATTATATTAACTGCTGAAAATCCTTTTTTAATCAATAAATCTATTTCCTTTAGTTGGAAAGAATAGGCCACAAAATAAATTCCTTTTAAGCCACCTTCTATGCTCCACTGATTCCACAAATCAATAAAATGAGATACATCCGGTATTTCCCATGGCCGGTATATTACAAATATCGGTTTATCATCAACCGTCAAATATCTTTTATCTTTAAATGCTTTTAACACCAACTCGAAATGTTGCCTGTAATCACCTGTACCCGGATAAGTTTGCTCCATTAGTACTTCCCTGGATGAAGAATGAGCAAATTTATTTTTATACCAGGTGTGATTAGCCCAGCCCAGGCAAAATGGAAAATCAGGCCTACCGGTATCCAATACTTCATCAAATATTTCATTTAATAATCGCTTACCGTTGCCAAACCAATAATGCCAATAGCAAAACCCTTCAATTCCATACTCAGATGCCAATTTGGCCTGTTGCTCTCTTATATTTCTATCCCTGAGATCATAATATCCCAATATTCCAGGTTTGCGTGGTTGACCATGACCCGGAAATAAAGGGTTGGCATTTCTTACCGTAGTCCAATCGGTAAACCCTTTGCCCCACCAGGAATCGTTTTCGGGGATTGGGTAAAATTGAGGTAAATAATATGCGATGATCCTGGGTTTCAAATTATTATCGGCTGAATTTTCTACTGCACATCAGTGTAACCAGAGAAGAAGTACAAAAAAAGATAGTGTATACCCAAAGGGTAGGAATCAATTTAAATGAAAAACAATACGAAATGAAAAATCCGGATACAATACATGCCGCCACCAATACATTAATATAAAACATTTCTTTTTGTTTGGAGGCCAGCTGGGCAATATAAGTAAGAGGCCCGATGCTGTATTTGAAGAAATAAAGTATTAAAAGGGTTTTCATTATACTACCGGCCTTCGCCCATTCCTGTCCCCAAAGAAGGGGAACTAAATCATCTACCGTAAAATAGAGTCCGGAAAATACAATCAAACCGGATAAGGCTAACCAAACGAAAGTACCCTGAAAAGACTCTTTAGCGTTTCCGGTAGATTTTAATTCCTGACTTGCATTATTTTTAAATATGGCACCCAGTGAATTGGCAATTAAATCAACCGGAATACTGAGTACTTTAGTCGCAAACTTAAAATAACCGGTATTGGCCGCTCCAAAGAAATGATTAATCCATAATATAGGAACCTGTGTCATAGTAGTATTTACCAGTTCGCCCGGTAAAGTGAATTGTATAAATTTTTTATATTTTGTAAAATAGTTATAATTGAAATGGAGTTGAACGTGGTATATGGCCTCAGCTCCTTTTATCGCCCTGATTAAATAAATCAAACCAATCGAATAACTCACTATATACGCTGCAATCAATCCAATTAAATTGGGCGTAGCCATTCCGATCACTACCCCCACCAGGACATATAAAATGGCATTGGTAATTTTGTATATTGATATTTGCCTGAACCCCTGAAATTTAATGGCAAAGGAAATAATCAGGGTCTGCATGGTACTGATAAACAGAAATACAGGTACTATCATATAATACATCCATGGCACATTGCCTGAAATAAAATCATAGATAGACAATCCTATCAGCCCAAGGATAAGAGTGGAAATAAAAAACAATAAAACTACTGAAAGTAACCTCTCGATCTCACGGGGATCGTCTTCGAGGAAAAGGGCATGATGGATCTGCCCGGTAGCCGGTATAGATAAAATACTGGTAAGTGAAAGCAACGCAGCATAGTGGCCGTACTCAACCGGACCGTAAATCCGAAGGATCGGAATAGAACCAATAAATAAAATAAGATAAGACAGTACCGAACCCGAAAATAATAAGGTAGTACTTTTAAAAATATCCTTATGGAGAAATGAAAGCAGCCATTGGGTATTAAAACGCATCTTCCACTATTTTCAGGATTTTCTTCGACTGATTTTGCCGGGAATAGGGAGCAATACTACTGCCTCTGTCTATATCGATCAGTTTATTTGATTTCCATTCTGTATAAATGGTTAAAAGGATTTTAGCAGCTGCTGCGGGATCGTTCTCCAAATAACAGCCCTCTTGTGTGCGGAGCAATTCATCCAATACATCATGATCAGACGGACAAATTAAAATTCTTTTTCCTGACCTAAGGTAATCGTAGACCTTGGTACTGTATACACCACTATAACCCTGCCAGCCATGATAGGCAAGTACTTGTGCAGAATTCATCATTTGAATTGCATCTTCTGCATCTACTCTCTCTGGTATTACTTCGATATTTTCATACCCCAATGTATCGTAAATATATCCGATCAATTTTTTGTCACCCGGAGCAATAAAGCGGATTAAAACAGCGGGAAGCTTATAAGCAAGAAAAGAGGAAAACGCATTCAATAAAACCCATAGAAAAGGATGCGTATACAATCTGCCGGCTACTACGATAGTAAACGTTTTAGCTTCATTTACTATTCTATTCCTGTCAGACCAAAGTAATTCATCGTATCCATTATGGATCACGTGGGATTTAGCCAGTGGTACTTTAAGTGCTTTCAATTTTTGCATTGACTCCCCGATTATTGCTTTTGCAGCAGCAATAGAAGACTTCATGTAATACTCTTCTATCCTGATTTTAATTCTCTTATTCCAGGGTAATCTTCCATTAAATAACATGTCATGGTAATAGACATCCCTGAAATCAATGCAATAGGGGATTTTTTTTCTTCTGCAGATTGAAGAGGTTAATCGCACTAAATTGGCCGGACCACATTCGACCATTACCAGGTCTATTTTATTGTCGGTTACCTTTCCAATGTATTTTTGAAACCAATAGTTATACGACTCCTGGGTGAGGCGACCGGCAGCCAGTTGAATAAAATAAATTAGTTTCCAGAGCCCGGTCTTTACCAAAATGCTGTAAGAATGGTATTTAAACCAGGTATTTTTAAATGGGGTTCTGTATACTGACACTCCTTCTTCTGTCGAAATAGAGAAAGGGGTGGAATTATCATCGTTATATTCATCCCCATTTTCTTTACCGGTGAAATGTCTGGTCAACACTTCAACATGGTGACCCGCCCGGGTCAAGGTTCTGGCAAAATGATATGGCCTGAGCCCATTTACACTTTTACCCGGAGGATACGTATAGGATATGATAAGAATATTCAGATAGATTCAATAAATTGTATAATTGGAGCAGCCGTATGTCTCCAATCATATTGAGCAAGTATCTCTTCCGGAATCAGTAGCTCCGTATTATTTTTCCAATCCAGGTATTTAGCCAATATAAATTTTTTTATTTCGCTGACATTTTCTGATTGATTGGTCAGAATAATGGAGTTACCCAGTTCATCATACTTTTTTTTCAACTCCGTATCCATTTTCCCTTCTACCAGGCAAAGAATTGGCTTTCTCGCCAATACATATTCATTGAATTTGCCGTGTATAAATCCCTGTATTTCATCATTGCACCAGGTGAGCAAAATATTTATTCCTGCATTAATCTGGTACTGCAAGGCAGTCGATTGATTTACCTGGAAAGAAGAATGATTAAAACCAGTCAATTCATATTCAGTGATCCACCGGTTCCAATGTAGGTATTGAAACCCTGAATACCTGATCAGTACCTCATTTTTAAATTTTTCATTTTCAATAGTTAGTTCTTTTATGGCCTTTAATAAAGCATCTGCTTTTTGAAAATCCGTATATATTCTTCCTGTATAATTAATTTCAAATTTTTTTGTTGGTACGGGATTGGTTTTCTTTGAGAAATAGGGTAATCCATTATATACCGTCACTACTTTATTTACAGATACTTTATTCCAAAAATCGGAAATCCCCTGCGTTACCGCAGTAATCATATCCATGCGGCCAAGCAAATCCTGGATCCAGGTTTTCCGGTACTGTTTGTCAGATGACCTCCACCACAATACATCCCTGAAATCGCCTATCCATTTTACTGAAGGATTATTCAATTTCAGGTTTTCGGCAATAAAATGATCACTTACCGGCCTGTATGATGAATAGATTAAGTCTATATGGTGTTCTTTTATGAGCTTATTCCCTATTCTTACCGCTTTTGCAAGGTATAGGCCACCTCCTTCAGCAATCCATTTATTCCATGGATAGTTGAGTAAAAACGAATGTACCCAGTTTACAAACAAAGGCTTCCTGATTATCTGATTAGTCACCCCATCTTTTGCTCCCAACCATCGCAAAATTTTGCGATAGTCCGGCGCAGACACAGGGTGTATATATTGATTAGGCAATAAATGTTTTTTTGCCGCTTCTGTAACCTGGCCGAGTATATGGACCTCATATCCCTGCTGCGCCAATACATTGGCTAAATAAAAATTTCGTGTTGCAGTAAGCATTACCGGATCAAAATAATAGCTTACAAATAATATGCTTTTTTTTCGTTTCAGGCCTTATTCAGTATTTCGTTGTATAAGTCAGAATACTTCCCTGCAACAGAAGTATAGTCAAACCTGCTTTTAATTATTTCCCTGATTTTGATTGCTTCCGGTAAAGAATAATTTTTAATGCTTTTTTCTATGGAAGTAGCAATTGCATTCCCTGATGCATGCGAATCGAGGATGTTGAGCATATTGGTATCCGGTATCCATTTGGCTATTTCTCTCACTCCGCCATTGTCAAAACAAATAACCGGTACATGACAAGCCAATGCTTCCAGCACCACCACTCCGAAGGTTTCTGATTCACTCATCAGCAGCAGACAGGCTGAGGACTGAAGTATTTCAATCCAAACCGATTCTTTAAGCTCTCCCAAAAAGTGTATTCTCTCTTTCTCAGCAAGTCGTTGCAGAGATGGCCTTTCCGGACCATCACCGATAATGTACATTTCCGCATTTTCATGATTTGATTTCCAGCAGGTAAAAGCTTCGATTCCTTTATTTACTTGTTTGTTTTCAGTAAGCAGATTGATCATTATCAATTGATTGTTTTTCCTTTTTCCGTACGGGATGAAAAATTCAAAATCAATGGTATTGGGTATGATTTTCACATCAGGAGTAAGTCTCAGCATTTCCTTTTTAAGATATTCACTCACCGCAATGGTGGTTGTACATGTGCTGAGAAAATATTTTATTATTGCCTTTTTGATAAGCCCTGTTTTCTGCTGAGCTATTTGCGAACTGTGTTCTGTATATATAAAAGGTATCTTATATTTTCTATTTATTGCATATCCCAGGGCCAAAGCGGCATAAGAATGTACATGAATTAAATCAGGCTTGCCCTTTTTACTTATGTATTGATTGAAAAAGGGTATTCCTTTTTTCAATGTCCAAAAATTAAATACAGGATACCATTTAGAAAAGGAAAATGAACGAAGAGGAAAAATATCCACCTCGCCTGATTTAAAATGGGCAGGAAGAGGCTCAGCAGACTGAAATACAATAGAAACGGATATGCCTAACCGGCTAAGGGCCAGGGCCAGGTCTTTGACTGCTTTGCCTGCTGTAGGGCGGGAAGGGGTCTCAAACCAGGATGTAATGAATAATACATGCATGTATTCTTATCACTCAATGTATTTTCTGTACACTGGATTTTATTTTGTGTTCTTCCGATCTTGGATATATAAGTAATCCTTCCTCACTGTCTACTACGATCATACTATTTAATCCATGGACAATGGCTTTTTTACCCTTTGGTAATATAACCAAGTTGTTGATACCATTTTCAATCAATATTTTATCTCCAATCACTACATTACCGTCATCCTCTTTTTGTGATGACTCTATCACAGAAGACCATATACCCAAATCCGTCCAATCAAAATCAGCAGCTAAGGTATACACACTGTTTGATTTTTCCATTATAGCAAAATCAACAGATATATTTTCTGTAGTTGAATAATTATTTAGTAAAAACTCTTTTTCTGCCGGTGTATTGTATTTATTCACACCTTTCGCCAGTACCTGGTATATTTGGTCAGCATGCAGTTTATATTCTTGCTCAATGGTTGATACATGCCACGCAAACATACCTGCATTCCAAAGATATTTTCCTGATGCCAGGTATTCTTTTGCGGTATCGGCATTCGGTTTCTCTACAAATTGATCCACTTTTTTTATTTCTGTTTCATCCGAATCATCCATTTTTATATAACCATAGCCGGTCTCCGGTCGGTTGGGTTTTACTCCAATAGTCAAAACCGCTTTATTTTTTGCTGCATAATCTAATGCTTTGACTATATTTTGCTGATAAGCCGTGGTATTTAAAATCAAATGATCCGCAGGCACAAATACACAGCATGCATCCGGATCTTTTTTCTGAATTTTCAGTGCCGTCAGCAAAATACAAGGTGCGGTATTATTTCGGTTTGGCTCGCAGATGATCTGATCATCCAGTATACCGGGGATTTGCTCAGTTATTATGGGTTTATATTTTTCATTAGTGACTATATATACATTTTCTTTTGGTACTATTCCTGCAAACCGCTCCACTGTCATTTGCAAAAAAGTCTTCCCGGTACCGAGGATATCCAGGAATTGTTTTGGTTTTTCCTCTGTACTTAATGGCCAAAATCGTGTGCCAGCCCCACCGGCCATGATGATTGCATAATTCATATAAAAATAAATAAAATGTTCATGGAGTAGTATTTAAAATTAAAATTGGCTCTTCGTTGTTACACATACTTTTTTATTTTTCAATTCCCATTTACTAAATGCTTCATTATTAAACACATAGGCACATAGATATCGTGAGGCTTCACATAGAAAATTTGAATCTGAAGGTATTACACAAGAGCACATAGTTAATTGCTTCGCAATTTTAAGATTTACTTTGGTACCCTTTTTAAAGCATTCTATATGAAAATGATAACATACGTGAAAACACTCAAACTCCTGATTTGGGTGCCGTATTACAAAATCACATTCAAATTCTTTTTTATAATAAAAGATTTCTTTAGTAATTCTTCGTAATTGAAGAAAGATGGCATTTTCAAACAACCTGCCTATATCCTGATTTACTTTGACTTTAACACTAATCACCATTCCAGTATCGATAGCGTATATTTTTTTATTGTTGATAATTTGTTTTTTATAACTTAAATCGTATAAAGGAACACTAAATAAAAGATAAACATCTTCAAGCTAGGAATTATAAGTAGATAAAGTATTGACCGATTTTACGTTTAGTGCTTTTTTTATATTCTGTATACTGTAAAATCGGGCAATATTGTTCATCAGATACATTGTGAGTCGATTTAAATCCTCATGATAGGCTACTGAATACCTCCTGATAATATCTTCTGTTTAAAATATCAATCAGATATTGTCTTATTATTGATCCATTTGGGTGATATAAATATTCCGGAAATCCACCTTCCCGTATGTATAGTTTAAATGATTCTGAACTACTGGTATAGTTTCTAAATTTTATATATTCCAGGTACGATATAAATGATATAAATATTGTACTATAAATTACACATAATTGTACAACATATTACACAATTATAATACGATTGATTTTTAGCAAGTTATATATTTTAAAAATCATGCTTTATCTCATCAACCACTGACCTTATTCCATCTTCCAGAGATATTTTGGCTTTCCATCCCATGGAATTGATCTTGGTGACATCCATCCATTTCCTGGGGGTACCATCGGGCTTTGAAATATCCTGTACTATTTTACCCTCATATCCGACCACCCTGGCAACAAGATTAGCAAGGTCTATTATTTGCAAGTCTGTACCTGTACCAATATTAATATGCCCCGGTTCATTGTATTGTCTCATTAAAAACAAACAGGCATCAGCACAATCATCTACATGCATAAACTCCCGGTAGGGCGCCCCGGTTCCCCAGATGGTAACGACTGGATGGTTGTATTTTTTAGCTTCTATACATTTTCGTAACAGCGCAGGCAGTACATGACTATTTTGAGGATCATAATTATCATTGGGCCCATACAGATTGGTAGGCATGGCCGATATAAAATTACAACCATATTCAGCCCGGTAGGCATCACACATTTTTACACCTGCTATTTTCGCGATTGCATATGGTTCATTAGTATGTTCAAGGGGACCTGTAAGTAAAAATTCTTCTTTCAATGGTTGCGGTGCCAGCTTGGGATAAATACAGGATGATCCCAAAAACAATAATTTCTTTACTCCATGTACATGTGCAGAATGAATCACATTATTCTGCATCATTAAATTATCATATAAAAACTGCGCTCTGAATGTATTGTTAGCTACGATACCACCAACTTTTGCAGCCGCCATGAATACATATTCCGGTGTATACGTTTTGAAGAAAGCATCCACATCACACTGGTCTTTCAGATCGAGTTCAGAAGAAGAAACTACAATGAGATTGGTATATCCTTCGGATTCCAATTTTCGTTGGATGGCAGAGCCTACCATACCGCGATGGCCGGCGATGTATATGGGAGAAGAGGGATGCATGTTTGTCAGACCACTAAGGGCACGCAGGCTCACTTAGTATTTAATGAATTTAATTGTTAAAAAAGATTACTATTCCATGATTATTATGGGAACTCCGGCTCATACAGGATTCATTTTTATAAAAATTTACTCAATTGGCAACTCTGCAAAATACTTATTTACAAACGGAATTAATCCTTCCTTTACCAAGTTTAGAACATTAAAATTAATTAATAATCCTTTAGGGTATTTCGATAAATTCATGTGAGACAAAACCTGGGCCTGATGCATTGGAGTAATTCCATCACATGCTTTTAATTCAGCAACGATTAAATTTTCAATTAATGTATCCATTCTGAATTTTTTCCCCATCAATTCTCCATTATAATAGACTGGAATTTCCTTTTGCCTTTCAACTAATAATCCATTTTTCTTACATTCATACACAAAGCATTCTTCATAAATACTTTCTAATAACCCAGGCCCTAATTCTTTGTGCACGGCAATTGCACATCCTACTGTCTTATATGCAATCTCGTTAATATATTTTTGTGTAATCAAATTCATTTAGAATGGGCAATAGTTACTCTATTTTCTTTTTATGGTTAACTAAATTTATTCAAAAAAAAATGTACACTAAGTGTGCTTTAGTGATCTTAGTGGTCTCCTCACTCGAATTCATTCCTCACCTTATATCCCACACTTCTCAAATGCTGATCTCTCTTAAACAACTCCACATCCGCCTGTACCATTTCTTTACACAAAGTCTCTACCGTATATTTTGGTTTCCAGTTTAATAGTTTCCTTGCTTTGCTTGCATCACCAATCAATAAATCCACTTCGGTAGGGCGGTAATAGTTTGGATCTATTTTGACCACTACCTTACCTTTTGGCAATTGATATTCGGGATGCATGCACTTTGAAATTATTCCTACTTCTTTTTCTTTCTTCCCTTTAAATTCCAATACCATTCCAAGTTCGGCAAATGACATACGCACGAAATCACGTACACTGGTAGTGATTCCGGTGGCAATCACCCAATCTTCTGCTTTTTTGTATTGCAGAATTTTCCACATCAATTCTATATAATCCTTTGCATGGCCCCAATCCCTCCTGGCATCGAGGTTGCCGAGATACAATACCTCCTGCAGACCAAGGGCAATTTTAGCAGTCGCCCTGGTAATTTTGCGGGTTACAAAAGTTTCTCCGCGCAATGGGCTCTCGTGATTAAATAAGATACCATTACATGCAAATATATTATACGCTTCACGGTAATTTACTGTAATCCAGTACGCATACAATTTTGCTACACCATACGGTGATCTGGGATAAAAAGGAGTTTTTTCCGATTGTGGTATTTCCTGCACTTTACCGTATAATTCAGATGTGGATGCCTGGTATATTTTTGTCTTTTTTTCCAAACCCAGGATCCGTATAGCTTCCAATATTCTCAGAGTACCGATTCCATCCACATCGGCCGAGTATTCCGGCTCTTCAAAACTGACCTGTACATGCGACATGGCACCCAGGTTATAAATCTCATCCGGTTGAACTTGTTGAATAATACGGATGATATTGGTACTATCACTTAAATCACCATAATGTAAAATAAAGTTTTTATTTTCTACATGCGGATCCTGGTAAATATCATCTATCCGGGCGGTATTAAATAAAGAAGCCCGCCGTTTGATACCATGCACGGTATATCCTTTTTTTAATAAAAAATGCGCGAGATAGGCTCCATCCTGGCCAGTAACTCCGGTAATAAGAGCTATTTTATTCATTATTATAATCGTATAATTAGAAGAGAACCGAAAATGAAAAAGATCAATTTAAAAATTGAATATTAGCAAGTTCTTTACCTACATTCTGAACTTCTTTTAATATTCTATTCGCTTGTTTGGAGGAAGGCTTTTTGAATCCTCCAATATACTGCGCTAATAAACTCTGATTAATACCAATTCTTTCTGATAAAGCCTTTGCATTAATTACTTTATAAAATTTAAAAAAATTCGAAATTTCGAGAGTAAATTTTAAATCAGCTTCCTGAATAATAATTCCCTGATCTTCAAAATGTAAATTCAGAGCCTCAAGTATGTTTGACTTAAGTTTGAATATTTTCTTTGCAGTTGTAAAAACAGGATATTTTTTAGAATATGCGGAAAAACCTGTATTTGTTTTTTCAATAATTATTTCAATTTTCATAATTAAAACTTAAAGTAATCCAGCATCCTTTTTTATTTTAAATTCTAAGCCTTTACCCACTTCCTGGTTACCGTGAAATGGACATGTCACTTTTCCTTTCTTGATAGGATGTTTCATCGTCATATGAGATCCAGTCTGTCTAACTACAAACCACCCATCTCGCTTTAACAACCTGACCAGTTCACTAGACTTCATTGCAAAGGTAATATATTTATTACCTAATTTTAAAAATATTGTTTCAATTTATTCAAAGGCTTATTTATAAAAGTTAATGCTTTTGGCTTTAACCCATTGATCACCCATGCTTTCCTATCTTCTCTATTGGCAATCCACCGTTTCCGCCATGAACTGTTGCTATGACCTCCAGTCCGCATGGATACTAAAACTTCCGGGATGTAATCACAGTTTAGTTTATACTTGTACAGCATTCTCAACATTAATTCATAATCTGCTGAAATTGAAAAATCAGTGTTGTACAATCCATACCTATCATAATATTCCTTACGTATAAAAAATGTAGGATGTGGTGGCATCCAGCCTTGCAGGAATGAATCCCGATCATATTTCCCGGATCGCCACTTGCGGATTATTTTATTATTTATATTGATATAGTTCAAATCACCGTAAACGGCATCGACTTTATGATTCTTAAACCGGTCCATTACGAATTGAATGACATCCTGACTTGTATAGACATCATCTGAGTTGAGTATGCCGATAATGTCACCGTTGGCGAGCTTTATCCCTTTATTCATTGCATCATAGATTCCCTGGTCCGGCTCTGAGACGATCCTGGTAAGAGGAGAACAGGTATGAGCAATTCCAATCGTATCATCTTTTGAGCTCCCATCTATAAGGATATGCTCTACATTTTTATAGGTCTGGTGTTGAATACTACCCAGACAGGATTTAATTGTATTACCACTGTTATAGCTAGGAGTGATGATTGAAATTTTCAAAGTGGTTACTAATTTGAATCTCTAAGAATCACTAAGAAATTCTACTTAGTGTTCTTTTGTGATCTTATTGGTTAATTAATCCGGCTTATTACACAATTTTCAAGTACTAACATATCCATCTGCGTCCTCAAATAACAATT
>CAYNIG010000003.1:46565-48195 GCA_964396995.1 uncultured Saprospiraceae bacterium
TTATTACACAATTTTCAAGTACTAACATATCCATCTGCGTCCTCAAATAACAATTCAAAGCCTCCTCGGGTGTATTCACGATAGGCTCATTTTCGTTGAACGATGTATTTAATAGAATTGGCACTCCGGTTTTTTGTCTAAATCGTTCTATCAAGGCATAATACCTGGGTGAAATCATTTTATCTACAGTTTGTAATCTGCCTGTACCATCTACATGCGTCACGGCAGGGATCAAAACTCTTTTATTTTCGCTAATAGGAAATACCTTTTCCATAAAAGGCACTTCCTCTGCCTTGGTAAAATATTCACTCGTATATTCTTTTAAAATAGAGGGAGCAAAAGGACGAAAACTCTCTCTTCGTTTAATTTTCAGATTTAATAATTCTTTCGCATGGTTGTTTCTCGGGTCAGCTATAATCGATCTTGCACCCAACGCTCTTGGGCCAAATTCAGCCCTACCTGAAAACCAACCTACCACACCGGGTTCGATTAATTTTTGCGTGACGATATCATATAATTGGTCATCATCATATTTCTTATACGCTATACCTTTAGCTTTGAGTACGGATTCAATTTCATCATTAGAGAATTTAGATCCGGTATATGCGGAATATACAGGCTCTACTCTTTTATTGGCTAAATAATAATGGTATGCATACATGGCACTACCCATGGATATACCTGCATCATGTCCTGCAGAGGGGATATAGACATTTTTAAATCCGGAGGCTTCCAATATTTTCCCGTTGGCTACTGAATTTTGAGCCACGCCTCCCGCAAAACAAAGGTTTTCTTCTTTAGTTTTTTTTCTGAGATGTGAGGCAATATGAAAAATTAATTCTTCCGTTATTCGTTGTACAGAGGCAGCCAGATCTTTATGATATTGACTCAGCGGTTCATCTTTTTTCCGGGAGGGACCAAACAAGGATTCAAATTTAGCTGAATACAAATTCCCCACGTTGGGAATATTATTTTCATAATGCATTCCCGCTTTGGTAGGATTAATAAAATAAGAAGGATCCCAACTAAATAATCCATTGGGTAAAAAAGTAAGTAATTTTTTTACATCATCAGTATATTTTGCTTCACCGTAAGGTGCTAAACCCATTACTTTATATTCATCACCGTAGTGCGGGAAACCCAAATATTGAGTAAACGCAGTGTAAAACAAACCACAGGATGTTGGAAAGTCGACACTATCCAACACTTTAATATCTATTCCATTACCCTGCGCAATCATGGTAGTCGTAAAATCACCCGATCCATCTATCGACATGATGGCCGCATTCTCAAAAGGGGAAGCATAAAATGCAGAGGCCAAATGCGAGCGATGATGCTCTACCGGCATGATTTGATTATTAAATACCGTCCTGGAATAAGAATCATCCAATTTTTTAAACTGCTGATACAAACTTCCTACTTGCCCTTGATTCTTTACTCTGTTACCTACATTCCATATCAATGCAGGATTGGATACCAATAATCCAATTTTTTTCCAAAATTTAGCATAAGGATCTCTTCCTATAGCTATTCCCCGTAAATCTTTCAGTTCTATTCCTTCTTCCTTCAAACAAAAGCGAATAGCCTGCTCAGGAAACCCGGCCCAGTGTTTTATACGGGTAAATCGCTC
>CAYNIG010000004.1:0-46404 GCA_964396995.1 uncultured Saprospiraceae bacterium
CATGGTTAAATCAATAATTCTCAGCCTTCGTTTAGCCGCTATCTTTACTTTTCCACTCATGAATAATTTTGCTGATATCCAGGAAAGTATACTTGCGACACCTATTCCCTTTTGAAAAGTATTCAGTTTGGGACCTCGGATAGCCTGAATACCTGAATAAAATAAATATGGAATAGCAAATTTAGCTGTTGCCTTTGCCATAGCATTGCCTTGATTAGGGGTGAGGTCAAAGCCATTGATTTGATTGAGTGGAATGCAATAATTATCTGATACAATAATGCATTTTTCTTTTTCATCCAGTCCGACAATGGTGTACTGGTGCCAAAGGTATTTTTTATCTTCTTTGAAATGAATTCGAATGTCTGTTCCTATTGGATATTTTCGGGTCTTGATTTGACCTTGAGTTTCGAGTACAAGAAATTTTTGGGCGATAATGGATTGGCCTATAAAAAGCAAGGCTACCAGGGCTCTGAATCGATTGTACATAGGCAAGATTGAAACGAAGATACAATCGATTTTGCTGGATAATTACCGCTTTATTAAGGAATGTTTAATTCAAGAGGTCAACCCATATTTTGAATATTAAAATTTATAAAAATGAAATTTTAATTCCTCTTTCCATGCTGTTTAGTCTCAAGTTGTAAACTTCGATAGGAAGAAGTGGAATCTGGTAGCGGCAGCCCCGGAGATTTACAGGCAATTTTATGCATTGGAACTTATTTTTTTTGTATTCGTACTAATTTCTTTTTTTTTATTTCCATTTGCCTTTTGATCTTGGTCACACCACTTCCGGGATTATTTTTATTTGTATTCCTGCTCTTTAGGCACAGTTTGCACAAACCGGCTGATGAGCCATTAAATAGGTCACATTCTTATTTTGATTTGGTAGCTTTTTATTGGAGAATTAGCTCCCATTTTCTCCCTATCTTCGCCGCCCGTATTTAATGTAAATTAGCTTAATATATGTACAATACCAGGATCAAAATCAAATCATTATTAGTCTCAGAAACAGTTGGTTATACAGCGACGGTAATGGGATGGGTGCGCACATTCAGAAACAATCAATTCATTGCACTCAATGATGGTAGTACAAATAATAATTTGCAGATCGTGGTAGAGCTGGGAAAATTGGATGAAACTATTCTAAAAAGAATCACAGTAGGTGCTTGTATCAAAGCAACAGGTTTGGTGATAGCTTCTTTGGGTAAAGGCCAGAAGGTAGAGTTGAAAGCGGATGCAATTGAAATTCTGGGAGACAGTGATGCTGAAAAATTTCCCTTGCAACCCAAGAAACACAGCCTTGAGTTTTTACGCGAAAATGCCCATCTCAGGTTCAGGACCAATACTTTTGGAGCGGTATTCAGAATCAGACATGCTTTGGCTTTTGCTGTACACCAGTTTTTTCATAACAAGGGTTTTGTATACATGCATACCCCAATCATTACAGCCAGTGATGCAGAAGGTGCCGGTGAAATGTTTAGAGTGACTACATTACCTATTGATGGTTCTGCTCCTAAAAATGAAGATGGCAGTATCAATTATAAACAGGATTTTTTTGGAAGAAGTACAAATCTGACGGTAAGTGGTCAACTCGAAGGTGAGCTCGGCGCAATGGCATTCAGTGAGATCTATACCTTTGGCCCAACTTTCAGGGCAGAGAATAGCAATACTTCGCGACACCTGGCTGAATTCTGGATGATAGAACCAGAGATGGCTTTTTACGACCTGGATGATAATGCACGATTAGCTGAAGATTTTATCAAATATGTAATCAAATTTGCAATTGATAATAATGCAGATGATCTTGCCTTCCTGGCTTCCCGATTGGAAGAGGAAGAAAAAACCTTACCCCAGGACAAACGAAGTGGCATGGGCTTATTGGACAAACTTAATTTTGTAGTCAATAATGATTTTGAGCGAATCACCTACACACAAGCAATAGATATATTGCGCGAAAGTAATCACAACAAAAAGAAAAAATTTCAATTTCCCATAGATAAATGGGGCACAGATCTTCAAAGTGAGCATGAGAGATACCTAGTGGAAAAGCATTTTCAAAAGCCGGTAATCCTCACCAATTATCCATCTGCAATTAAATCATTTTATATGCGACTGGATGAAGGATGTGCTCCCGATAGACAGACTGTTGCTGCAATGGATATCCTTGCACCTGGAATAGGTGAGATTGTAGGAGGAAGTCAGCGGGAAGAAAGATTGGACAAGCTCATCAGCAGGATGAAAGAAATGCAAATTCCGCAGGAAGATCTATGGTGGTACCTGGATACCCGAAGATTTGGAGCTTGCGTGCATGCAGGATTTGGCCTTGGCTTTGAAAGATTAGTGCAATTTGTAACCGGAATGTCTAATATTCGGGATGTGATTGCATTCCCAAGATATCCGGGTAGTGCTGAGTTTTAGGATTACCATAATCATCTTAGGTCAAAAAAATCGCAGTAGGCCATGTTTTAAGTTTGTTAACTTTTAACATGATTATATTCTTTGCCACCCAATAAGGTTACAGGATATCTCTTTGCTAGGATAAAAACACACGATAAAGCCCGGAAATGGTTAAGGCTTTTGCAATTAAAACTATCGGAAATGAAATTTTCTGTTCGTGCTCTGCTGCTATCTCTTGATAACGAATTTTTCTCTGCCTATAAATTTTCCTCCTTGTAGAGTCACTACATACATACCACCGACCAGGTCCTGGGTATCTATTTTTGTATTAAATGCAGCTGTAGACTTGGGTAATCTGAATGATTTTATTTTTTTACCATCCAGTGTAAAAATTTCTCCGGTCAAATCCATCGACTGAGGTAAATGTAATGAAAGAAAAATATGATTTTGGGCCGGATTAGGAGATACAGTAAATTCCAATGGGGCGGTTTTAAATTCTTTGTTGCTTACGGTAATTTTTGATTCCACAATAGTCCCTTTCTCAGGAGCTTCAGCACAAACAGACTTGGTTTCATCGTATTCAATACAAGCCTGGCTATTGTAATTGACCATATCCATTATTTCCAAATCATCAACAAACCAGCCTGTACCGGCACCTGTATCATCAGATCCCCATCTGAATTGTACATTAAATTTTTGATTTTTGTATTCTGCCAAATCAATGAAGGTGGGAATAAACCCTTTGGAGTCTCCATAAAACGCACGAAGATCCGGTATCGGTATAGCAAAATAGGATAGAGGTCCACTATACCCGTTTCTGAAAATTTTAGTACCTAAATCTTTATAGGTAGTGCCTCCATCGGTAGTTACCCTCAATATGCCGCCATCAAATGCATATTGAGTAGCATATCTGTGATAAAATCTCATTACCGGTTGTTGTAGTTTGCTCACATCGAATGGATTTATCGGGCTTAGCACCTGATCATTATCTGTTGCCTGATTTGGAACAAACCAGGATTTTTTACCACTTTTTGAGAGTGCATCGGTGATTTCCCAGATACCAGTCCCTTCCAAGGCATTTAAATCGTAATTGAGCTCAGTCGTTTCCATACTGTCTATAAAAAATACTGAGGAATGTTTCGATTTACTTGATTCCAGTTTATAATTGAAGGTAAGGACCTCCCCGGATTTTAACCCACCTGAATGTTTATAACTCAGTTGTTTGCCAGCCTGTGTCAGGGATACAGTTGATGAATTTGGTTTAAGACTGCATCCATCAGGTATGATATCATGCAGGACCACATTCTTTAGAGAATCTTTGGTGTCGTTACGTGCAGTTAAAGTCACCGTAATATCATCTCCTGCATTTATAATGGGGGTCATGGATTTAGAAATTTTTACTGTTGGAATACAGTTAGGTGGTAAATCGAACGCTTCTCTTCCATCCCCTCTGTTTTGAGATGATCCTTGCTTTGCAGAAAAACCGAGTCCCCTTTTTGCGAATGCCTGCCATAGCAAACATTGGTTTGCTCCATTATTTAACAGCTGATCGGCTTTTAAAATGGCATCTCTTCCATCCACAAATCCCGGGCTGCAAGGTTGTAATTTTAAACCTTCAAATACCAGTCTGATTGCTTTATTATTTCCTCCTGTTCCCCTATACAGGTCAGCATCGTACCCATAGGCTTTGGTCATGCTCCAATAGACTTCCCACAAAATGAGAGTCCATATTTCACCGAGAGCATGAGGAGTTTCTGTACTGAAAATGTCTTCGTAAGTTTGACTATTCGCCGCAAAATTAGTAGTATAAGGAAATTTTCTTATTCCTCTATCAGTTATGGCTTGTTGTATCGGATAGGTTCCTATACCAATTAATTTGTTTTCCGTATCTCCGGGCTTTGCGTTTACCACCAGGCTGAAAAAATCCGACCAGCCTTCTCCCATCTGTTCATCATTAGAAAGACAACCGGAATTTGATGGTCCGCCGGTTAATCGGGTGGAGATTCCATGGGCATACTCATGCCCAATAATACCATTATCGAAAGAGCCATCTCTTTCCAATGCTGTATTTGCTGTTGGCTTTTGTATACTTAGTGTATAATTAGCAGCATTTTTCCTAAGTTCAATTGCATCTGAAGAACCAATAGAAATCACCGGAATAATTACATTACAAGGTGCAGGTGATAGTCCGGCCATATTATTTGGAGTATTTTCAAAATTGGCTATAATCACGGCTATGGCGCCGGCTGCCTGGGCAAAACAGGCTTTTTCATGAAAGAAGCAATCCCCTCTGTCGATCAACGCAATTTTTCCCTTGATATCATTCGCATTTTTTAATGTTTTACATCCAAGTGACGGATTTGAGGTGCCATCAGATACAACAGCTATTTTGCCTTTGGTGGGTATGGTCGAAATTGGTGGGCCAAAATCAGCTGTACCGGTTTCCAGATCAGAAGTAATCGGTTCTATTATTTTCAATAATTTCTCCCCGGTTACATTCCAGATAAACATGCGCATTCGACCATTGGAACCATCAGCGGGTGAAAGAAAATCTGCATTATTTCTTATCCGCGAATTATTTGCTCCATATTGAGCCAGGGCGACAATATGATCATTACCTTTTCCTTTACCCGAAATATTGGTTTTTTGAAAACTACCACCTTGCTCATCCATACCATAGTGCCATGCCAGATCATGCATCACATTATTCATGTAAAATAGATTTACAGTGGCTGCATCTTTGTTTTGCAAAATGGTGCCGGATGGATTGTAGGGAAAGTCAAATAATAAGTTTTCCCCTCCATTTGGTTCGTCATTGGAAGAAATAAAATTACTGTCGGCATCAGAAAATGCATGTACGTTATTTCCCTTGGTAATAGTATATTTTGTGGTTCCGTCATCATGCCATCCAAGCGGTGATGCTGTTTGGTCAGTTGGGTTGGAGATCAGACTTGAATTTCCCTCATTTGGTCCACTCAACGGTATGGGCCAAACACGATATTGGGTAATCACTTCCTTCATGGGCATGTTTTCCACTTTCGTTTTTGAGGAATGTAAATGATGTGAAATGCAAGACAGGGTCCGGTTCTGTCTTTCCTCTATATTACCGGTTGCCGCGTTCACATAATTTTCCCAATAATGACCATTTAATTCATGAATCCCTACTTTCCACACCAATTGCAGTGCACCGTCATGGCGTACTACATAAACCAATTGGGCGGGAATGTCATCTCTTACATTTTCTGTCTTTTTAAATACTATATGATGATTGTTAATTTCAGTTTTTACATCGGGTTTTGATCGTAAATAACGCTGATTTCCCGACCGGGCAAGGGACTGAATCACTGCATCGCTGGCTGCCAAGGAATGGGAAGCAGAGGTGGCTTTTTTAGCTAAATTGACTATCCACCTATCCACATTTGCCACGATCACCTCGTCATTTTTGAAAGCAAAATTGGCTATTGCATTTTCGATTGGGATCTCTTTGTAATACTGCTGTACATATGCATAAGTCACACGATTTTTATCATCGGTGTACTGATCTATGATTTTATAATGTAAAATATCCTCTATTTCATTCTTTGCTTCTGCCCATTTTGCCAGTATAGTCTTGTTAATCACTACTTCTTGCTGTGCAGTAACCGAACATAGGCTACCACACAGGATTAAAATTCTGAGGGAGTATTTTAAAATAAAAGCCATTAAAAGTGTAGTTTTATGATACAAATTTATCTATTTAATCTTGAACTTAACTATTGGTGTCAAGGTTGTGTATAAAGCTAACTAAAAATATATAAAGTTTTGTTAAATAATACGAATCAGATCATTTACGGTAAACATCCTGTCACAGAAGCCCTCAAGGAAGAATTGCCGCTGGAAAAAATATTGCTTTTGCAGGGAACACATGGTGAATTTGAAAAATTCCTGAGAGAAGAATGCAGGGAGAAATCTATTCCACTTCAACAAGTACCTAAAGAGCTTCTGAATAAATTGGCAAAGGGCAATAACCATCAGGGTGTTATTGCGTTTGCAGCTCCTATAGAATACCAGGACTTGAAAGGGTTGCTTCCATTTTTAGTGCATAATGACAAGCCTCCTTTATTTCTTTTATTGGATCGGGTGACGGATGTGCGTAACCTTGGAGCAATAGCGCGAAGCGCTGAATTATTGGGAGTAGATGCTGTCATCGTATCTGCCAAACATAGGGCGAAAATTGATGAAGAAGCCATCAAGGCATCAGCAGGGGCACTGCTTAAACTTCCTGTTTGCAGAGAGCAAAGTCTGAACAGTGCCTTGGAAATACTTAAAGAAAACGGGATTAAAATAGCAGCAGCGGATTCAAAAAATGGTACACCAGTTCAGCAGGTTGATTTTAACCAACCTATGGCAATAGTATTGGGTTCTGAAGATGAAGGAGTGCATCCTGCGTTATTGGCTAAATGTGATTATCGATTCAGAATTCCTCAGTCCGGCACTATTGATTCGTTTAATGTATCAGTGGCCGCCGGTATTGTATTGTATGAAGTATATAACCAGAGGATTAGATAATCTGGATATCAACTTTTTCAGGTAAATTTGAAAATAATTATGGTCTGTTTACAACTTGAAATACTGAAAACTTTTAAGATAATGCTTCCGGGAAGTCAATTGATGTTTTCCGGAATGCAGATTTGAATTTTATAAACCCTGCAGAAATTCTACTTGATTAAATCCGTTTTTTTTTGGCAAAATGAATGTATTGTGAAAGAACTTAGATTTCCCCTGATAATGTACAAAGCCTTGATCATTTTCTAAAATTTATACTATACTTAAAATGAATTTTTTTCATACTTCCAGATTTATATTGCTACTATTGCCTTTACTGGTAGCACCTGCATGCAACTCGATTAAAAAGACCACTGCAGATAAAGCGGAGATATATACTCCTTCAGAAAAATCCTTATTGTGGGAAATTTCCGGTAATGGGCTCAAAAAGCCTTCTTATTTATTTGGTACCATTCACCTGATTGGGAAAGATGATTTTTTCTTTCCGCAGACTCTGGAAGACAAACTCAATAGCAGCGAACAAGTCACTTTTGAGATTGATATGGACGAAATGACATCCATGGAATCGATGATGAAAATCATCGGCAAAGCTTTCATGAAAGATGGTATTTCTCTGCGAGATCTTATTAATGATGAGGATTATGCATTGGTCGAAAAAAAGTTTAATGAAAAAGGTTTGCCTTTGCAATTTTTAGAAAAAATGAAACCTATGCTGCTATCTACTTTCGCTTCATTTGATATGGAAGGAGGTGGAATGAATGCATCTTCCAAATCTTACGAAATGGAAATTTACAGTAAATCCCAGGCTTCAAGCAAAGAGTCAAAAGGATTGGAAACGATTGAAGATCAATTGGCCATATTCGACACTATTCCTTACAAAATGCAAGCCCAGATGTTGGTTGAAAGTATAAAGTCATCTGACCAGGATAATAAAGAATACAAGGAGATGATAGATTTATATAAAAAGCAAGATATTGAATTATTATCCAAAGTTGCTGTGCAGGATGAAGGCGATGGCATGGGTAAATATGAAGATTTGTTCCTCTACAATAGAAATAAAAACTGGATTCCCAAAATGTCAACCATGATGAAAGAAAAATCTACTTTTTTTGCCGTTGGAGCAGGACATTTGGGTGGCAAGAAAGGGGTGATAAGCCTATTGAAGAAAGCCGGATACAAAGTGACGGCAGTCAAAATGGGGCTTGGGGCATAGTCTTTAGTTTATTTCAATCAAGCCGTAACCAGTGTATAGGATTCGGGAAATGATTTAATTAAAGTCTTAATCCCTAATTTTGATTTATATGAAAAAACTTGAAACAGATTTAATCCATCAGGGTTATGAACCGGAATCCGCCACCGGTGCTGTAACCATGCCGATAGTATTGTCTACTACATTCGAAAGAGCAGCCGATGGCAGTTTTATGGAAGGCAGGGATATCTATTCGAGATCATCCAACCCGAACAGGAGAGCCCTTGAAGAAAAACTGGCACTGCTTGAAAAAGGCACCGAGGCCATGGCATTTTCATCTGGCCAGGCAGCAACCATGAGTATAATGCATACACTACAATCAGGAGATCATATTATATTACCCGATGACATATATTATGGTACTAAAGTGTTGCTTCAAAATTTATATTCAAGGTTTGGCCTGGAATACGATAATATAGATATGACCAATCCTGATTTGGTGCGACATTCAATTAAACCCAATACCAAACTGATTTGGATTGAGACACCTTCCAATCCTTCTCTTAAAATCACTGACATTGAGGCCATAGTATCCATTGCAAAAGAAAAAAATATCATCACTGCTTGCGACAATACATGGGCTACGCCCTTCTACACCAATCCTTTTGGATTTGGAATTGATCTTATCATGCACTCATCTACCAAGTATTTCGGAGGTCACTCTGATATTATTGGAGGGGCCGTAATCGTGAATGGAAATGAATCTCTGGCTCAGAAAATCAGAGATTTCCAGATTCTGGGCGGTGCTGTTCCCTCTTCATTTGATTCCTGGTTACTTTGCCGAAGTCTTGCCACTTTTCCCATCAGAATGAAGGTACATGGCGAAAACGCAATGGCTTTAGCTCTTTATTTAAATTCCCATCCAAAAATTGAAAAGGTCAATTACCCGGGATTGGCATCCAATGAATACCATTCTGTAGCTGCTACTCAAATGAAGAATGGGTTTGGTGGTATGTTGTCTATTCTGGTAAAAGGAGGTGCCCCTGAGGCACTCAGATTGGCATCCAACCTGAATACCATTACCCATGCCACTAGTTTAGGTGGGGTGGAATCTTTAGTGGATCATCGGCAATCAGCAGAAGGTGCCCATAGTGTAAGCCCTCCAAATTTGCTTAGGGTATCTGTAGGAATAGAAAATATTGAAGACCTTATAAGGGATTTTGATCAGGCTCTTGCATTGAGTAAGTAATTCTATTTCAGTGACTTCTTCTGTCAAAGCAAGGTCAAATAATTAATAAAAACCGACTTACACCCATTTCCATCTGAGGTATTGTACATTTCAGGCCAATAAAATTCGGCAATGATTTCAAAAAAAATGGCCCTAAAAATCCTCTTCCAATAGAATCAAATAGATGATTTTGTTAAATTTTTATTTTTTTTGACAAAATCGTTCTGAAATGTTAAATTAATTTTGAATTAACCGATTGTGGTATTATATTGTCGAATATTATATGTAATCGTTTGCGCAAACGATTTATATGAATAAATAAATTAGATAAAATTTAACTTTATAATATGACTAAAAAACTCCTGAAATGTATGCAATTGCTGCTTTTCGTATTATTTAGTACGGGGGCATATTGCCAACTGACCATTACCGGTTCCGTACTGGATGGTAGTTCTAACCCTTTGATCGGCGTGAATATACTCGTAAAAGGCACTGATCGTGGGACTGTGTCCGATGTAGATGGAAAGTATTCAGTACAGGCCAATAAGGGCGAAATATTGGTATTTTCATATACTGGTTTTTCGGCCCAGGAATTTACTGTAGGTGAAGAAAATGTAATTAACGTAACACTTAATGAAGGATCTAACCTGGAAGAAGTAGTGGTAGTGGGGTATAGTACCCAAAGAAAGGTAACGGTAACCGGGGCTGTTGCTCAGGTTCAAGGTGAAAAATTGGTGAAGTCGCCTGCAGTGGATATGACTAATTCATTAGCCGGACGACTCCCCGGATTGGTAGTTATTCAGCAAAGTGGTGAGCCAGGTTACGATGGGGCTACCGTTTCCATCAGAGGCACTAATACCCTGGGAAATAGTAGTCCATTGATTGTCATAGATGGTATACCCGATAGAGCAGGAGGATTGGGAAGACTCAGCCCTCAGGATATCGAATCGGTATCCGTGTTAAAGGATGCTTCAGCGGCTATCTATGGCGCAAGGGCAGCTAATGGGGCTATATTGATTACTACCAAAAGAGGTAAAACCGGTAAGCCGTCTATAAGCTATGATTTTAATCAAGGGTGGTCACAGCCAACCAAAATTCCAAGTATGGCCAGTGCACCTGAATATGCTGCAATAATGAACGAGCTGCCTATTTATAAAACTGTGCCCGTATCTGAATGGGGAGCAGCCTGGTCAGCTATTAAGTCTTCAGGAGTCTATGATTCTCCCACCCCTGGTATACCCAATGTGAATGCAAATTTTAGCCCATCGGCTGTGCAAAAATATGCTGATGGTTCAGATCCCTGGGGCTTCCCAAATACGGATTGGTTTGGTGATGCTTTCAAGACCTGGTCTCCTATGAACAGGCACAATATCCAAATAACTGGTGGTACCGATGCCATTCGATACCTGGCATCTGTGGGATTTTTAAATCAGGATGCATACTACAAAAACTCAGCAACCAAATATCATCAGTACAATGCAAGAGTAAACCTCGATGCTAAGGTTAGCAATTACATAAGCACCAATATTGGTTTGGTAGCCAGGAGAGAAGACAGAAACTTTCCTACTGAGTCAGCAGGATCAATTTTCAGAATGCTGATGCGCGGTAGACCTACCGAACCTGAAGTATGGCCTAATGGCTTACCAGGACCAGATATTGAGAATGGTCAAAATCCATACGTTATCACTACTAATGCTACAGGTTACACTAAAAACCCTGCAGACTTTTTACAAGCCAATGGTGGAGTAGTGATATCTAATCCGTGGATCGAAGGATTGAAACTTACTCTGAATGGGGCGGTAGATAATACTTCCGAAACAAACAAAACCTGGCAAACTCCCTGGATGCTGTACACCTGGGACAGAGTTACAAAAGGAGCAGACGGATTACCATTATTAGTAGGGGCTGTCAGATCTAATTTCAGAGATCCAAGGTTGTCACAGTCATATAGAAATGTCTTAAACACCAACCTTACCGGTTTATTGACCTATGATTTCAAATTGGGGTCTAATAATAATTTTAGCATCCTTGCTGGTGTTACTAAAGAGAATTTTAATGGAAGTAATTTTGGCGCATTCAGACGAAATTATATTTCTGCAGCGGTTGACCAATTGTTTGCAGGAGGATCTTTGCAGCAAAATACCGGAGGTTCAGCATACAACAGGGCCAGACTTGGCTATTATGGTCGCGCTCAGTATAATTTTAAAGAGAAGTATTTAGCAGAATTTATCTGGAGATACGATGGTTCCTATATATTCCCCACTTCAGGGAGATTTGGATTTTTTCCAGGTTTATTACTGGGTTGGAACGTGTCTCAAGAGCCATGGTTTAAAGTAAACGGCATAGACAATTTGAAATTGAGAGCATCCTATGGTCAAATGGGTAATGATCAGGTATTTTTTAATGGACAATTACAGGAATATGCCTATTTGTCCACTTATGGTTTCGGAGCTTACCCAATTGATGGTGCTGTAGTGACTACATTGAATGAGACCATTTTAGCTAACCCTGATTTTACATGGGAAAGAGCCAATAATTATAATTTTGGAATCGATGCAACTATTTTCAATGGAAGAATAGATGGTACTTTGGAATACTTTAAAAACCGCAGGGATCAGATTTTAATACAAAAGACCGGATCTACACCGGCTTCTACAGGTATCAGTTCATTACTGCCGCCGGTCAACGCAGGTAAAGTAGATAATTCCGGGTTTGAATTTAGTCTTAACTACAACGGAAAACCATCCAATAAAATACAGTTCAGAGCGGGTATTAATGGAGGCTATGCAAAAAACAATGTAATTTTCATGGACGAAATTCCAAATATTCCGGATTACCAGAGACAAGAGGGTAAGCCCATCGGGGCATATCTTGCCTACATTTCTGATGGTGCGTTCAAAGATCAGGCCGCCGTGGATGCTAACAAACTTGATTATTCTGCAGTTACAAATTCCTTGATACCTGGTGATATGAAATTCAAAGACATCAACAATGATGGTAAAATCAATGGCGATGACAGACAAAGATTAGATGAAAGCATCACTCCAAAATTCAATTTTGGCGGTACTATCGACCTCCGATGTAAAAATTTTGATCTTTCAATGTTATTCCAGGGAGCAACAGGAGCTTCACTTAGAGTTCAGACGGAATCGGGAGATATAGGCAACTTTCTGAAATATAGCTATGATAACCGATGGTCAATAGACAACCCAAGTGATGAACATCCTCGTTTAGCTAGTAGAGGTGATACTTATTTTACAGGAGGGAATTATGGATTTAACACCTACTATCTGTTTAGTAAAGACTATATCAGATTGAAAAACCTTGAGCTGGGTTACAATCTCCCTAAGAACCTGGTTTCCAGGTTTAAATTGGGCAATGCGAGAGTATACCTCAATGGTTTGAATCTAATCACTTTTGATAAACTGGAAGTATATGATCCCGAGTCAACCAATCAAGGTGGTACTTTTTATCCACAGGCTCGAATGATCAATACAGGCATAAGTGTAACATTCTAAATAATAAATTTAAAAATCAAATTGAAATGAAAAATAATAGATTCATTTTCGGTTCATTGGTATTTTGCTCACTGATATTATTTTCTTGCAGTCAGGACTTCCTTAATACCAAACCACTTGACAAAATATCGAGTACTGCGACCTGGTCTGATGGTCCATTAGCGGAAGCGTTTATATTCAACGTGTACTCCTTTTTAGGGTATGCTGGGTTTGAGGAGCAGGGACTGTCTGCCTTGACAGATGAAGCAATGTTCACTCACGCGGGTCGAAATATAAATACGTTTACACAAGGTTCAGAAAGCCCAGCCAACGTAGCTTGGCAAAGCCCTACTTACGAATGGGGACGAATGTATCTTGCCATCAGACAAGCTAATACAGCCATTCAGGAGTTACCCTCTTCGACTTTTACCGATCAGTCTTTAAAAGACAGGTTATTAGGTGAAGCCCATTTTCTGCGTGCTTATTATTATCATCAATTACTGAGGTTTTACGGGGGAGTGCCTCTCATCAGTAAACCATATGGCTTGAATGAGGATTATACCGCTGCACGTAATACCTACGAGGAATGCACCTCTTTTATCGTGGCAGATTTAGATAAAGCCGCCACCTTACTCACAGGCAAATCAGAAATTGCAGGTCGTGCTTCTCAAAACGCTGCATTGGCTTTAAAGGCCAGAGTATTATTGTATGCAGCGAGCGATGGTCACGATCTTACTGCCGTAAAGGCCAAAACACCGATTATCGGAAATGCCGCAAACGCAAATTTATTTGCCAGTACTGGTGATCGAACCGCTAAATGGAATGCTGCTAAAAATGCTGCTAAAGCAGTTTTAGACAAAACTTCCGGTTATAAATTAAATCTTTCTGCTCCGGTATCAGCAGCCGAAGGGAAAGACAATTATATCTCTATTGCTATGGGAGGTAAAAGCGCCATTGGTGACGCTTCCGCTGCGTCTGAACTTATTTTTCAACGCACTCATACTGCATTATACACTGCAGAAGATAATTGGCCTTTAGGAGGAATTCATAATGGAATTAATAATGGGCCTAATGGATATCATAACTGGGCTGGAAATACTCCAATTCAACAATTAGTGGATGATTTTGAAATGATGGACGGTACCAAATTTGATTGGAACAAACCTGCTCATGCCGCAGCTCCATTTGAAAACAGGGACCCCAGGTTTTATGCATCCGTGATGTTTGATGGTGCTGATTGGAAACCCAGACCTTCCGATGTAGCTGCAAGTGATCCGGCCAATCAGATTCAGACAGGATATTATGATGACGGTAAAGGTGGAGTGATAAATGGTTTAGATACCCGGGAATCCCCTGTTGAAAACTGGAATGGTAGCCGGACACATTATTATACTCGTAAATTTATTGACCCTAATCCGGCCTTAGCAGACAATCAGTCCAATGCTCAGGTAATTCCATTCCCATTTATCAGAGTGACAGAAATGGCACTATCTTATGCTGAAGCATCTTATGAAACAGGAGATGAAGCTTCTGCCCGCCAGTGGATCAATAGAATTCGATTCAGAGCAGGCTTGCCCGCTACAACGGCTACTGGTACTGCGTTACGTGATTTAATCAGGAATGAGAGAAGGATTGAATTGCAATACGAAGAACACAGATATCACGATGCCCGCCGTTGGCTTATAGCTGCTGAAACATTAGGCAGAGGTATTAAAGCTATAGACATCAAGGCAAAACTAAAACCTGGTGCTACTCCTCGCAGCCCATACCGATACGACAAATCCAGATACGATTATACTTATTCTGTGGTGAATAATACAGATAATGAAACCAGAGTATGGAATGACAAGATGTACTATCGGGTGATCAATAAAGATGAAATAAGCAGAAATAATAAACTGACACAAAATCCGGGGTATTAATTCTAATTACGTTTTTTCTAATCATACAATGGATCTATCCCCTGAAAATGGGGATAGATTTTTTTATTTATGGGCTATGGCAATTCTATCCTGATATGAATTATGCTCCAATTTCCACTTCTTTAAATGTACATTTCACTACATTTAGTCTTATGTTTTCCCTTAGGATTTGGATCGTAATCTTTTTAGGTTTAATTTCCTGTAACCGGAATGACCCGTCTTCAACGGTACCGGCACTCTTTACTTTGTTAGACAAAAAACAGACGGGCATCGATTTTAATAATATACTGACAGAAGGATTAAACACCAACATTTTAGTGTATGAATATTTTTATAATGGCGGGGGAGTAGCCACCGGGGACTTGAATGGAGACGATTGGTTAGATCTTTACTTTACATCTAATATGGCAGATAATAAAATTTACCTCAATAAAGGCAAATTTCAGTTTGAAGATATCAGTTTGTTATGTGGTGCGCAAGGCAGACCAGGGCCCTGGAAAACAGGAATATCTTTAGTAGATATCAATGGAGATGGCAAATTAGATATTTATCTGTGTCACTCTGGTTCCTTGCCAGATGAAAAAAGAAAGAATGAACTTTTTGTAAATCAGGGCAATAATGCCAGGGGAGTCCCACAATTTGTAGAGTCCGCCGAAGAGTATGGATTAGCGAGCCCTGCTTTTTCTACTCAGGCTTATTTTTTTGATTTTGACTTCGATGCCGACCTGGATATGATTTTACTCAATCATAATCCTAAAAATCTGCCTATGCTCAATGAAGCCAGTACAGCTGAATTGTTTAAGCAGGATGACTCACTTAGAGGGACACGACTCTACAGGAATGATCTGGATAAAAATGGAAAATTTACAGATGTGACTCTAAATGCCGGAATCAACGGTTCCCCGTTATCCTATGGCCTGGGTATAGGTATATCGGATCTGAATAATGATGGCTGGCCTGATTTTTATCTTTCGAATGATTATAATGTTCCTGACTATCTCTATATCAATAATAAAAATGGGACTTTTTCAAATAAATTATCAGATTATATCTCTCATATCAGCCAATTTTCTATGGGCAATGATATTGCAGATATAAATAATGATGGTGATTTTGATATTTTTACCTTAGACATGTTGCCTGAGGACAATCACCGGCAAAAATTATTATTGGCACCGGATAATTACAATAAATTTGAATTAAATGTGCGTAGTGGTTTTTATTTTCAGTACATGCGCAATATGCTGCAGTTGAATAATGGAGATGGCAGTTTTTCTGAGGTTGGACAGTTAGCCGGAATCTCAAATACAGATTGGTCCTGGTCGGCCTTATTCCAGGATTTTGATGATGATGGGATTAAAGATTTGCACATTACAAATGGATATAAACGGGATTACACCAATCTTGATTTTATAAATTATATGGACGAATATGTGAAAAACAAAGGCAGGCTCATGAGGGAAGATGTAATGCAGATAATCGAGAAAATGCCAGCTTCCAATATTTCCAATTATGTCTACTCGGGTTCTGAAAATTTAAAATTTAGCGATCAGACAAAGACCTGGGGTTTTCACCAGCCTTCAAACAGTAATGGGGCTGCTTATGCAGATCTCGATAATGACGGAGACCAGGACATCATAGTTAATAACATAAATCAACCTGCATTCATATATCGAAATGAGATTAACCTTCAGCCGGAACATAACTATATCGACCTCAAACTTAAAAGTGAAGGTCCAAATACTTTTTGTATTGGAGCCAAAGTACAACTTTATACAGATGGGGCTACTCAGAGTCTTGAGCTATTTACTCAACGAGGATATCAGTCTACGGTTAGTTCCACACTTCACTTTGGATTGGCCAAAACAAAAAAAATAGATTCATTAAAAATAACCTGGCCATCCGGGAAAATTCAAATCCTCACCGATATAAAAATAAATCAGTCCATTACTCTGCACGAGCCTGATGGGGGAACATCGATTGAAAAGGCAATCAGAGCGAATACTATTTTCAAGCCTGTTCCTTTTTCAGGAGAATTTGTTCATCAGCAAAAGGAAATAAATGATTTTGACAGACAATATCTGTTACCATCGGCCTTGTCCTATTCCGGACCTTGCCTGACCATTGGAGATTTGAATGCAGATGGCTTGGAAGACATTGTTTTTGGAGGTAGTGTTGGCCAATCACCCGGTATTTTATTTCAGGAAAAAAGAGGATCATTTACCAATATAAAATGGCTGTTAAAAACGGGTAAAGATTTTGAAGGAAGCCATCCCCTTATTTTTGATGCAAATAATGATGATTTACCGGACATTCTCATTCCAGGTACAGGATATCATTATTTTAATTTATCAGATAACCCCATAACCGATATATTGTATATCAATGAAGGACAGGGTAATTTTTCAATGAAAAATCAGGGATTACCTGAAATGCCATTTGCAAAATCAAAAGCGATTGCAATCGATGTAAACAGAGATGGATTTCAGGACTTATTCATAGGCTCTAAACATGTTCCTGGATCATATCCGCTTTCTCCATCGTCTTATGTGCTGATCAACAACAAAAAAGGAAAATTTGAATTAGCCCAGGAATTAAAACTGGGAATGATTACTGATGCGATTAAAGTAAATATGGATGAGGACACTTTGCCGGATATAGTAGTCGTCGGAGACTGGATGTCCATCAAGGTATTACTAAATGAAGATGGAAAATTAATCAATAAATCATCTGATTTTTTTAATTTGGAATATCCCGGTTGGTGGAATACCGTATATTCAGCCGATTTTAATAATGATAATATTCCTGACTTTGTATTGGGGAATCATGGACTCAACTCTCAAATTAAAGCTTCAGAATCCGAACCTGTGGAAATGATCATTCAAGATTTCGACCGCAACGGGACGATTGATCCGGTATTTTCTACTTTCATTCAGGGCAAGTCATATCCGTTTGTGACCAGAGATGAATTATTGAAACAACTCAGCTATCTTAAACCAAAATACAATTCATTTTCTGTTTTTGCCGATGCTACCTTGAATACTATATTTAAACAGGAGGATATTAATAGCAGTACAAAACTAAAGACTACTCATTTACAATCTGGAATTTTAATCAGCGATAACAAAAACTTTACTTTTAAACCTTTTCCTTTGATGGCCCAGTCATCTCCAGTTTACAATATCACCGTAATAGATTACAATAGGGATGGATTGCAGGATGTGGTACTGACTGGTAATAATCATCATTTTAAAATCAGGATAGGTCAGATGGATGCCAATCACGGCATCTTGCTAAAAAATGGGGGAGACGGTAATTTTGAATATATACCTCAACGTAATTCGGGTTTAAAGCTCCAAGGTGATGTGAGATCTGTAATTAAATTAAGTAGTGATATCATTTTACTTGGTATCAATGGAAAAAGTATACAGGCATACCAGTTAGTTAAATGAATGAAAATGCAGAATTATTTCACATATACTGTCCTGTTATTTTCTGCTTTTGTTTCTTGTAATCAGTTAAATGAATACCAGATTACTGATACGGAGGTAGCACATAAATGGGCTGAGATGAGTCTTTATATTACCAAACATACTCCTGCTAATTCACCCACATTTGCATCCCGGTGCTTTGGTTATATTGGACTTACTATGTATGAATCTATAGTGCCTGGTTTTGACCGGTTTCAGTCAATGCAAGGTCAGTTAAATGGATTAAATAATTTACCGGTTCCAGAGAGGGATGAAGCCTATTCTTGGCCGATTTCATTGAATGCAGCACAAGCAGATATCATTAGAAAAATATATATCCAGACTTCGGATTCCAACAAAATGAGAATAGATTCACTGGAACAGGCAGTATTTGACTTTTATAAAAAGAAACTAAGCAGGAAAATTCTGAACAGATCTGTTCAATATGGAAGAGACATAGCAGATGCCATCTTTCAGTGGTCATTGTCCGATGGTGGTCACAGAGGGTACCTAAAAAATTTCGATAAGAAATTAGTCTACCCTGTTTTTCCCGGATCATGGAAACCACCTTTGTATGCTCAATCTTTTAGTCATTTTCCATTGCACCCTCATTGGGGTGCCAACCGAACTTTTGTAAAACTAAATATGCCATCTGATACGCCCAAAATGATCCGGTTTGATACAGCCAGGTCATCCCAGTACTATAAGCAATTCGAGGCAGTCTATAATCAGGAAAAGAGTCTTACTCAAAATCATAAAGAAATTGCAATCTATTGGAGTGACGATCCTGATGTGACATTTACACCTGGCGGGCATTCCTATTACCTGGCAAGCAGAATAACAAAAGCAACCCATGCGGATTTGATCACCACAGCGATGGCTTACGCACGTACTGGTATGGCCATTGCTGATGCTTTCATTAATTGTTGGAAATGGAAATACGTATATTTTGCAGAACGACCCAATACATTTATACCAGAGCAAATGGACAAAAACTGGGAATCCTTTTGGCCTGATCCGCCATTTCCATCATTTCCTTCTGGCCATGCTTTTCAGGCCGGAGCGGCGGCAGCAGTTTGGATAGATATTTTTGGAAATACAGTATCGGTCTCGGATAGTGCCCATTACGGAAGATCAAGAGATGAGTTGCGAAATACTGATTTTATTCCAAGACAATTTGATTCTCTATCTCAAATTGCAGATGAAATTGCCGTATCCCGTTTTTACGGCGGAATACACACGCCCCAGGACAATGCGGTAGGATTGAAAAGCGGGAAGTTGGTTGGTGAAAACATTAATAAGCTTAACTGGAGGAAATAAATGAAATTTATATATGGATGCATTGGTTTTATCTATAGTCTGCCTTTCTATTCACAAACTCCTTTCACTGATATCACCAGGCAAGCAGGGATAGATCACCAGTTCATTGTTTATGAAGGTATGTTTGGCGGAGGAGTATGCGCTTTTGATGTAAATAATGACGGATTTGATGACTTGTACATAACAGGCGGGAAAGGCAATGATGTACTTTATCTGAATCAGCATAATGGTACTTTCAAAAATATTACTGACGGTTCCGGCTTGGAGATTACCCGGCATTTTATTACTCAGGGAGTAGTCAGCGCAGATATCAATAAAGATAATTTAACCGATTTATATATTACAACCATTACTTCAAGAGATAGTGTTCAGATCATTCCAAGGGCTATGAACTTATTATTTCTCAATCTGGGTAATAATAAATTTAAGGATGTTACCAAAGAGTATAAGCTTGACCAATTTGTTTCGTTTTCTACCGGGGCCAATTTTGGCGATGTTAACTGTGATGGTTATCCTGATTTGTACGTGGGAAATTATTTTCAGGATTTTCAAGGAGAATTAAAAGAGATTAACGATGCTACTATAGTGAATGCAAATCGTACGGCTTATGGCTATTTACTTATAAATCACAAAGGAAAGTATTTTGTAAATGAATATACCGGGTATGGTCTCGGGCACAAAGGATTTGGTTTTGGCGGAGTATTTACTGATTATGATAATGACCATGATCAGGATCTGTTTGTCAATCAGGATTTCGGTTACAAAGCTATCCCGGATTTCTTATTTGAAAATCTATATCCAAAGAAAAAGTTAAAGGATGTAAGTGATAGTACCAATATGGATCTAAAGATAAATTCAATGGGTACGGCGGTGGGTGATTACGATAATGATGGGGATATGGATAATTATATCACCAATATCAGTTTTAAATATTATATGGTAAATAATGGAAAAAATAAACCCTTTCAGAATAAAGCAGGTGATCTGGGCATGCACTACCTCGCCATTAGTTGGGGCGCAAATTTTGTTGATTTTGATCAGGATGGGGATCTCGATTTATTTGTTTCCAACGGTGACTTAAATCCCAATTGTGTACCAATGGCCGACTTTTATTTTAAAAATGAAAATAAGTCTTTTGTAGAAAGCGCCCGATCTATGGGCCTGGCAGACTACGGAATAGGTAGAGGTTCAGCTACATTTGATTTGGAAAACGATGGAGACCTTGATTTGATAGTGATAAATCAAAAACCCATATATGATTATCCGGTTACTTCTTTTACCCGTCTATATAGAAATGACAGTGCATCCGGAAATTGGGTACAGATAAAATTAAAAGGAAATGCCTCAGAGTCCAGAGGAATAGGTTCCAGGGTTGAATTATTTTATGAAGGTAAGAAACAAATCAGGGAAGTGGATGGTGGCGGGTCGAGTCATATTTCCCAAAATACTGCTATGGTGCATTTTGGAATAGATACCAGTACTTTTATTGACTCAGTAGTGGTAAGGTGGTCTGGACAAAAAAGCCAGGCAGTAGGTCGTACACCAGCCAACCAAATAATTGAAATTGTACAAATTGAAACACCTTCAAAATCGAATCTAAGCCTGATTATTGTAGCTTCCGGTACGGCTATCCTTTTTGCATTAGGTTACCATTATTGGATGTCTAATGTACGAAATAAAAAAGCCTCCTGAACATTCAGAAGGCTTTGATATTCAAGAGGTCGGAAGCGGAATCGAACCGCTGTACAAGGTTTTGCAGACCTCTGCCTGACCGCTCGGCCACCCGACCTTTATAAAAAGGAATCGCAAAGATATGGAAATTAATAATAATAAAGAGTTGACTTTCTATAATTTCTATCATGAAACTGAGGCTACTAGAGTTTCATTTACCTGATGGTAAGATATTTAAATGGGTAGGTCATTTAACCTGGATTCCCGGGCATCCAATCTGTCCAGAGTCTTTGAAATAAAGTCGTCATTTATTTCATCAGTTCGTGTTTAGGTTGGAGTTTAATCCTCCAGTATTTTATCCGATTTCGGTGATTTTATCCGGATCAGTTTTGAATTTTTCTATTCCATTTCAGGAAAATTATTTTTTCCACAAACTCATTATTTTGTTAAATTCTTTTCACAAAGTCAGTTAAAATTCGTTTAGGATAGGTAAATTCGTTTGACTTTAGGTTAAATTTTGCAGAAAAATTTAACTTCCTACCAGGTGGCAGATTTACACTTAGGTTTACTTAGATGCTTGCGATTGCATGATTTAGTGCAATCTAAACTTTTGAAATTCAATTTAGCATGTTAAACTCAATTACTAAATGTTTTAATTCTCGTCCATTGTTACAATGGATGAATACTTTTTTAGTATTGATTCTCTGCGTAGCATTCAGCTTTGCGCAAAGGACAATAAATGGAAAAGTAACTGATAATCTTACCGGCGAACCATTGATTGGCGCATCCATACAATTGGCTAATTCTACTCAAGGTGTCGTCTCCGATCTCGATGGCAATTTCGAAATCGTAGTACCTTCTGAAAACTCTCAATTGATTATCTCCTATTTAGGATACAATCCGAAGACCATCACAGTTGGCAATCAATCCAATATTTCTGTTTCACTCAATCCCGGGGCAGAATTAGAAGAAATTATTGTCATCGGATATGGCACTGTCAAAAGAGAGGACGCTACCGGTTCACTGCAGGTGGTGAATAGTTCTAAATTCAATAAAGGGGCTATTACGCAAGCAGCTGAGCTCCTTACAGGTAAAGTGGCCGGACTCCAGGTAACAAATAGCGCTGAGCCAGGAGGTGGTTCTGTGATCAGGATCAGGGGTGGATCTTCGCTCAGTGCATCCAATGACCCTTTGATAGTGATTGATGGTGTGCCTGTGGCTAACGACAGGATTTCCGGCGATAGAAATGTACTCAATATCGTCAATCCAAATGATATAGAATCTGTAACTGTGCTCAAAGATGCCTCTGCTACTGCTATTTATGGCTCCAGAGCTTCTAATGGGGTCATCCTCATTACTACCAAAAAAGGAAGTATAAAATCAAAATTTCAAGTGGATTATACTGGCAGCTTTGCCCTATCCAACAGGTTGAATCAAATAGATGTGCTGACAGGTGATGAATTCAGAGCGTATGTAAAATCAAAATTTCCAGATAACCATCCTGCCCAAAAATTAACGGGAACAGAAAATACAGATTGGCAATCTGAGATATTTCAGACAGGTAAAACATTGGATCAAAACATAAGTCTATCCGGTACTATGGGGGTAATACCTTATCGGTTATCTCTTGGCTATACCGACCGAAGCGGAGTTTTGAAAACAGACAAATTCAATAGAAAAACAGCTTCACTTAATTTGAATCCAAAATTTATGGACGGGAAGCTTCAGGTTAATTTTAACCTGAAAGGTATGGGCATAGATAATTTTTTTGCTAATGGTGGGGCGATTGGTAGCGCAACTGCATTTGACCCTACTAAACCAGTGAATGAGAACAATAAATTTGGTAACTATTATACCTTCACCAATCCGGATGGCAATCCAAATACACTTGCACCTGCTAATCCATTGGCTTTATTATACCTTAGGGACAATACATCCGATGTAAATAGAATCATTTCTAATTTACAAATAGATTACAGAATGCCATTTTTAACAGATCTTAGAGCCAATCTCAATGTGGCGGTGGATGATTCACATGGGGAGGGTCAAATCACCGTACCTCAAAATGCATCCTTTGCTTATTCTGATGGTGGACGAAATGAAATTTACGACCAGGATAAAAACAATAAGTTATTAGAATTTTATCTCAATTATACCAAAAAAATTTCCAAGATAGGTTTGGATGTAATGGGTGGATATTCATGGCAGCGGTTTTACAAACAAGATCATTTCAAGGCCACCAGCTTTGATGGCAGTAAAGTATTGACTCCGGAAAATTACAATCCCGCAGAATATTATCTATTATCCTTATTCAGCAGGGCCAATTTTAATGTAAATGACCGTTATTTATTTACTTTTACTCTACGCAGGGACGGCACATCAAGGTTTTCTCCTGAAAACAGATGGGGATTATTTCCAGCCGCAGCTTTAGCATGGAAAGTGATCAATAAACCGGCCGGAGCACTGAGTACTTTGAAGCTTCGAATCGGGTATGGTGAAACGGGGCAACAAAGTATCAGCGATGGAGATTATTACAATTATCTCCCCAGGTACTTAGCCAGTTTTACCAATGCACAGTACCAGTTTGGCGATTCATTTATTCAAACACTCAGACCCCAGGGATACGACGCAAATATTAAATGGGAGACTACCACCACGTACAATGCCGCTATTGATTTTGGTATACTAAAGGAGCGAATTACCGGTACTCTGGATGTGTATTATCGGAAAACATTTGATCTGCTCAATTATGTTCCTGTTCCGGCAGGGACTAATCTCACTAATTTTCTCACCACTAATGTGGGGGACCTTGAAAACCGCGGGGTGGAGCTTTCTATTAATACAATTCCTTACCGAAAAGGGAATAAAACCTTGGAATTAAACTTTAATACCACCATAAACAAAAATAAAATCACAAAGCTCACCGCCAATGATGATCCAAAATACATCGGCGTCTTTACCGGAGGTATTTCCGGTGGTGTAGGCAATACCATTCAAGTACATAGCGTCGGATATCCCGCCAATTCCTTTTACGTGTATCAGCAGGTGTATGATGAAAAAAATAATCCTATCGAGGGTGTATATGTAGATAGAAATAAGGATGGTATAGTTACGCCTGACGATAGATACCGCTTCGAAAAGCCTGCTCCCAATGTTACTTTCGGGTTAGCAGCATCATATTATGTAGGTAAGTTTGACCTGTCCACCGGTGCCCGTGCAAGTATTGGCAATTATGTGTACAATAATATACTTTCTGACCAGGCCTTTGGAAACAGAGTTTATGGAAGTACCGGCATTTTGTATAATGGCGTTAAAGACATTCGTACATTAAATATCGATGTGCCTCAGTATTTCAGTGACTTTTTTGTTCAAAATGCTTCTTTCCTGCGATTCGATCATGTTACTGCTGGATACAATTTTGGAAAGTTGAGTTTTACGAAAAATCTTCGGGTATATGCCACTTTGCAAAACCCTGTTTTAATTACAAAGTATAAAGGACTCGATCCGGAAGTGTTTGGTGGTATTGATGGTAATATCTATCCCAGGCAGCGTACGTTTATGCTTGGTGTCAATGCTTCATTTTAATTAACTCTATTTAAAACTAAATTATAGTATGAAAAATAGTAATTTGAAAATTTGGTTGGTGCTGGTTGCGGTAGCAATTACTCAGCAATCCTGTTTTAAGGACCTGAACACCATACCGTTAGATAAAGACGAAATCACCTCAGTGCAGGTTTATAATGATCCCGCTTCCTATAAAAAAGTGTTGGCAAAAATTTATGCGGGATTGGCGCTTAGCGGTCAGCAAGGTCCGTCTGGCTTGGCCGATATTGGTGGAATAGATGAAGGCTTCTCAACTTACCTCAGGCAATACTGGAAGGCTCAGGAATTGACTACTGACGAAGCGGTTATAGGCTGGAATGATGGTAACATAGCGGACTACCATCAGCAAGACTGGGATGCAGCTAATGAATTTATTGCTGCGATGTATAATCGTATCTTTTACCAAATCTCTTTGTGTAATGAATTTTTGCGGGAGACTACTGAAGATAAACTGAATAGCCGAAACATTACGGGTAGTACGAGGTCGGATATAGGATTGTATAGATCAGAGGTGAGATTTTTAAGAGCTTTAAGCTATTATCACGCATTGGATATGTTTAGAAATGTTCCCTTTGTGACGGAAGCGGATGCAGTAGGCAATTTTTTTCCAAGGCAAGTGGATAAAAACGAATTATTTGCCTTCATTGAAAAAGAATTGAAAGAAGTAGAGACCAGTCTCAAAGCCCCAAAGTCAAACGAATACGGTAGAGTTGATCAGGCAGGAGCATGGATGTTACTGGCAAAGCTTTATCTCAACGCAGAGACCTATATAGGCCAACCTAAATACAATGAATGCGTGGTCTACTCAAATAAAGTAATTGGGGCCGGATTTACTCTGGCACCAAAATATCAAAACAATTTTTTGGCAGATAATAATAAATCTCCTGAAATGATATTTCCTATAGTATTTGACGGCACATTTGCAAAGACCTGGGGTGGGATGACTTTTGTAGTTCATGCAGCCGTAGGGGGTAGTATGAATGTGAATGATTTTGGAGTTGATGGTGGATGGGGCGGCACACGCACTACCAGCGCCATTGTAAAGAAATTTTCTTCAGGTAAAGGTGGTGATATATTGGTTGCTCCATTGCAACCCAATGCCAGCTTTAAGAAAATCTATGCTCCCGGTGGTTACCAGGGATGGGACCCCGCCAAGGCAAATACTTTTTCTTCTCCGAAAGGAGATGATAAATATGAGGGCTATATTTATTTTCCAGATGCCAATACAGAATTCAAATTTACCACCAACCCTGACTGGTCAGAAAATTTTGGTGATAATGGCGCCAACGGGTCCTTGGAAAAAGACGGAGCTAACTTAAAGGTAGCCGAATCTGGATTTTATAAAGTAAATGTAGATCTCACTACCAAGACCTATTCAATCCAAAAAACCAACTGGGGGCTCATCGGTTCTGCAACACCAACAGGTTGGGATAGTGATACCGATTTAAAATACAATGCAGCCACCAACAGCTGGGATCTCACTATTAATTTAATTAAAGGGGATATCAAATTCAGAGCCAATGATAAATGGGACCTCAACCTCGGGGATAATGGGGCAAATGCCTCTCTCGAAGAGAATGGTGCGAATATCGTCATCCCCAGTGATGGGACTTACATAATTAAACTGATTCTGGATAAACCAGATTATTCCTATCATCTTGAAAGAGGCAGCATTGATTCCAGAGGCATGTTTTATACAACCGGCCAAAACCTGGAAATAGCTGATATATCTCAGTTTACGGAAGGATATGCGGTCACCAAATTTAAAAATGTCAAATCAGATGGTAAACCGGGATCTGACAAAACATTTATGGATACTGATTTTCCTTTATTCAGACTGGCAGATGCTTATCTGATGTTAGCCGAAGCTGTATTGCGTGGGGGTACCGGAGCTACTAAAGCTCAAGCTCTGGGTTATATAAATCAAATCCGCACCAGAGCATTTAATGGAGTGAGCGGAAATATCACAGAGAGTGAATTGACTCTTGATTTTATTTTGGATGAAAGAGCAAGAGAATTATTGTGGGAATGTACCAGGCGTACTGATTTGGTACGATTTGGCAGGTTCAGCCAGTCTGCATATGTATGGCCATGGAAGGGAAATGTCAAGGAAGGAAGATCTACAGATAAAAAATACGATGTATTTCCCATTCCTTTTTCAGATCTCGGTGCTAATCCCAATCTCAAACAAAATCCGGGATATTAAATCTTATTTTAATTTCATTAATTAATTTATGAAACTACAAATGAAAAACATATCATTTATATTTTTACTGGCAATGCTGTTTGCAATTGCTTGTGAGAAAGAACAAAATAATCCATACCTCAAATATGGTGCGGTACCCGCCATCTCAAAACCAGCTACCAAAGCAGCTTTAGTATTAAAAGAAGATAAAGCGAAAGATATAGCGACTGAAATTGTATGGTCAGCCGCAGATTTTGGTTTTGATGCTGGTATTAGCTACGAAGTGCAACTGGACCTGAAAGGAGCCAATTTTAAGGAACCCATTACGTTGGGTATAGTAAATGCATTGTCTTTGACCAATCTTACTGTGGAAAAATTAAATACCATCTCCGCTGGGAAAGGTTTGGATCCCGATAAAGCAGCAGATATGGAGATCAGAGTAATCGCAAAAATTAATTCCAAAGTCAATACTCTGGTTTCCACTGTGATACCTATAAAAGTGACTCCTTATAAAGCAGCACTGAACTTTCCAAAACTCCAGGTAGCAGGTAGCCACCAGGGATGGAATCCTGCTGATAATAATACCGTGATTTATTCCCTGAAAAGCGATAATAAGTACGAAGGCTTTATAAATTTCCCTGCCAACACCGAGTTTAAATATACCGTAGGACCAAGTTGGACATTAAATTATGGAGATAAAGGAGCCGACGGCACATTGGACAAGGATGGTGACAATCTAAAAGCAACTACAGCGGGCTACTATAGACTGCGGGCGAATCTCAATGATTTTTCTCATTCAGTGGACCTTACCGAATGGGGGTTGATAGGCTCCGCTACGGCTAATGGCTGGGACAGTGATCAAAATATGACTTTCGATGCTGCCAAAAGTGAATGGGTGATCACCACCGGTCTCAAAGCGGGTGAAATAAAATTCAGAGCCAACGATGCCTGGGGAATGAATTTTGGAGACAACGGAGCTAATGGTTCATTGGAATACGACGGTGCCAATATTGCTATAGCAGCTGAGGGAAATTATGAAATCCGGTTAAATCTCAGTTCTCCATTTTATACCTATAAGATTACAAAAAAATAGGTAGGCTTTAATAATACAATCCGAAGCCATGAGGCTGGTTTACTCATGGCTTTTTAAATCCGATTTTGTGTAAACGATTGCATTGAATATGAAAGAAAAACTGACTATTAAAGATATTGCCAAAGCACTTAATACTACGGCAGCCACGGTTTCCAGGGCTTTGCACGATCATCCACGCATAAGTTATGAAACCAAAACCAGGATATTGGAGTATGCCAGCGAAAATAATTTTAAACTCAACAAAATTGCATCTTCATTGCGTTCAGGACAAACGCAGGTGATAGGCGTAATGATCCCCAGTGCTGAAATAAATTTTTTTGGTTCTGTAATTCATGGTATAGAAAGTGAAGCAAATACCGAAGGATATGCTGTGTTAATCTATCAAACCAATGAAAAAAAGGAATATGAAATAAAAGGTCTCGAGACCTTTTTATCTGCGAGGGTGGATGGCATATTGGTTTCCCTTGCAAAGGATACAGATGACTTTGAACATTTTTCCAAAATCAAAAACATGGGTATTCCGATCGTCTTCTTTGATAGGAATCAGGATCAGTTGGGGATTTCATCTGTAGTGGTGGATGATTATAAAGGGGCTTATTTGGCTACGCAACATTTGATTGATAATGGATATGAAAACATTGCCCATATAACCGGGCCTGCCCATATTAAAATTTTTAATGACAGATTAAATGGCTATAAGCAGGCACTTAAAGACAATGGTTTAAAATTTAAATCCAGTATGCTTTATGCAGGTAATATTTCCATCGAATCAGGTCGTGCCGGAGTAAAAAAATTGTTTAAAAAAAATAGTAAGGTAGACGCCATATTCGCAGTGGAGGACTTTACGGCCCTGGGTGCACTAAAGGAATTGAAACTAATGGGTATAAAGATTCCGGGCGAAATGGGGGTAATTGGGTTTGCGAATGAAAAATTTGATGAGCATCTTAGCCCCAGTTTGTCCAGCATAGATCAGCAAACCGTTCGAATGGGTCAGGAAGCATTTAAACTTATACTGGAACAGATACAGAAGAAGCGGGCTAATGAAAAAGCAGAGATTAAGAATGTCATTTTGGAACCTTTACCCTATTTTCGTGAATCATCAAATAAAAAATATGAATATTAACAAGGCCAGATTATTGTGTTTATTTATAATTGCATTGATTACGGTCAATTGTGAAAAGAATCCCCACAGTGGGTCAGATACAAACAACCCGAATAATGGTAATAATGCAACGCTAAAAGATACCCTGCCTCCTTACCCGGTCAACAGATTTGTTATGGGAGCTGACTTGTCTTATGTAAACGCCATACAGGATGCCGGGGCAACCTATAAAGATTCGGGGTCTATAAAAGATCCGTATCGTATTTTTAAAAATAATGGAGCCAATCTGGTGCGCTTGCGTATGTGGCATAATCCGGTATGGCAAAAAAACCTGAATGGTGGTAAAATCTACAATGAGCTCTTGGATATTGAAAAAGCCATAAACAAATGTAAACAAGTTGGTTTGGCGGTAAATTTGAATTTACACTTCTCTGATACCTGGGCAGATCCCGGAAGACAGGAAACACCTGTAGCATGGAAAAATGCTGACTTGAAAACCTTACAAGATTCTATTTATAACTACACTTTTTTCGTCCTGAATTATCTCAAAACCAAATCTCTTGTACCCGAGATGATTCAGATCGGCAATGAAAATAATAGCGGTATCTGCTGGCCTTTGGGTAAAATAAACAACAATGATTTCAGTGCATTCACTTCTTTGCTAAAATCTGGTATAGCAGCAGTGAGGGAATTTTCAAAGACTTCTGATGTAAAGCCTCAGATAATACTGCATGTAGCACAATTGCAAAATGCAGAATGGTGGGTTAATGGGGTGATAAATCAAGGAAAAATTACCGATTTCGACATTATAGGCTTATCTCATTATTTTAACTGGTCTACAGTGAGTTCTTTTGATGAGCTCACCAAAATCATAAACTCTCTAAAAACTAAGTACAACAAAAAAGTGATGATAGTGGAGACGGCTTATCCATGGACCAATAAAAATGCAGACGGTTATAATAATATTATCAATGGCAATCAGGGATTTCAGGCTTATGGGGTAAGTGAAGAAGCACAATTAAACTATCTTCAGGATCTTACTCAGGCAATAATAAATGGCGGTGGCACGGGAATCATGTATTGGGAACCTGCCTGGATTACCTCTTCCATGAGAGACGCCTGGGGTACCGGATCCAGCTGGGATAATTGCACTTTATTCGATGCATCCGGGAATGCAATCAAAGGAATGCAATTTTATGGCAAAAAATATGTTTTTGGAAAATAATCTGTATTCTTCCGGGACCCATCCCGGTTTCAACTAAAACAGACCAGTATAAAAAATCAAGAGATTTTGATACTATTTTTTATCTTCAACGAATAATCCAGCTATGCATTTTTCCACTATTGACCTTATCATTTTTTCGACCTATGTGATGGGGATCATATTATTAGGTCTTTGGGTTTCACGATCCAAAAAGAATCATACTAAAGATTCACAGGATTATTTTTTGGCGGGGCGCAATCTACCCTGGTGGGCTATAGGTTCTTCTCTGATAGCTGCTAATATTTCCGCTGAACAATTTATCGGAATGTCGGGATCAGGATATGCAATTGGTCTTGCTATTGCATCGTATGAATGGATGGCTGCAGCTACTTTGTTAGTAATTGCAAAGTTTTTCTTACCTATTTATATTAAAAAAGGCATTTACACTATGCCTGGTTTTTTGGAACAGAGGTACGACAAGCGGGTACGTACCAGTCTTGCTATTTTCTGGACATTGTTAATCGTATTTGTAAATCTCACTACGGTATTGTACCTGGCTTCTCTTGCATTGGGTTCCGTAATCAATATTCCTTTCGGATGGGCGGTAGCAGGTTTGGCTGCATTTGGGGCTATCTACAGCTTATATGGAGGTATGCAGGCCGTAGCGTGGACAGATGTGATCCAGGTCACTGTGTTGGTAATCGGTGGTCTTATCACTTCTTTTCTTGCATTACAATTCTTAGGGAATGGTGAAGGTATATTGAATGGCTTACAAAAACTGATAGCTGATGTACCTCACAAGTTTGACATGATATTAAATCAGGATCATGTAAACTATAAGGAGTTGCCGGGACTTACGGTATTATTAGGTGGTTTATGGATCGCCAACCTGTATTATTGGGGATGCAATCAATACATTATTCAGGGCAGTCTGGCGGCTAAAAATCTCGGAGAAGCACAGAAAGGATTAGTATTTGCAGCTTATCTGAAAATGTTGCTACCCTTGATTGTAGTCATCCCCGGAATAGCCGCTTTCGCCTTACAAGCGGATATTGCAAAACCGGATCAGGCTTATCCCTGGGTGATCAATAAATTTGTACCGATTGGTCTGAAGGGGCTTAGCCTGGCAGCATTGGTAGCTGCTGCTGCATCATCATTAAGTGCTATGGCCAATTCAGTAAGCACCATTTTTACAATGGATATATACAAGGTATGGATAAAAAAAGAGGCCAGTGAAACCAATTTGGTAAATACAGGCAGACTGGCAGCCGGGGTTGCATTTATCATTGCCATTTTTATTGCCCCGATGTTGCAAAATTTATCACAGGCTTTTCAATTTATTCAAAAATATACCGGCTTTGTGAGTCCTGGTGTATTTGCCATTTTTTTGTTTGGTTTATTCTGGAAAAAAACTACCTCCAATTCGGCCCTGTTAGCAGCCATCATTACCATTCCAATGTCAGCTATTATTGACTGGCAATTCCCTTCGATTCCATTTCTTGATCAAATGGGTATCTGTTTTTTAATTATTTCGGGACTTATAGTAGCAGTATCTTATTTTGAAGGTAAAGGCAGCGATGATCCTAAAGCGGTACAGCTCACTTCGATAGATTTTAGTACAAGTAAATCATTTAATTTGGGTGCATTGGGAGTAATTATATTGTTGATCATATTGTATTGGAGATTCTGGTGAAAGATAAATCGGCCGAAATATTTACAAAAGTATATGATAGATTGCCGGAGCTTACCATATTGTCTCCGGGAAGAATTAATCTCATTGGTGAACATATAGATTATTATGGTGGCCTGGTAATGCCCGCAGCCATTGACAAATATATTGGATTAAGTCTCGGACCATCTAAATTACAGATGAGCTCTGTTTATTCATCCAATTATAATGAGCGATTTGAGTTAAATACCCTTCAGCCCGAGCAGCCAGCAATCCCCGGGTGGATAAAATATCTATCCAAAGCATTAAGTATTTTATTTGAAAGTGGCTTCGTATCTAAACCTTTTGATATTGCGATCCACAGTTGCTTACCCACTGGAGCCGGACTATCTTCTTCAGCTGCTTTGGTTACCGGATTTGTAGAAATTCTCTCAGTATACAATGAATGGAATATTGGTTATGATAAAATTGCCTTAATAGCCCAGACTACTGAGCACAGATTAGGTACACCCTGTGGTTTAATGGATCAGTATGCATCCCTTTATGGTAAATCTGATTCATTTATCCTGCTTGATTGTGCCGATCTTAAATTTAAAGCAGTTAAAGTAAATCTCAACCATTTTATCCTGAGGTTGTTCAATACTAAAGTGCATCATGCTCTTACTGATGGGGGCTATGCCATCAGGCGAAAACAGGGCGAGGCCGCATTGGAGGAATTAAAGTCCTATTATTCCAAACCAGGATCTTTCAGGGATTTTACCTTGGAAGAGCTGGATCAGATGCCCGCATTTGATGCTATTCAATCAAAGCGAGCAAGGCATGCCATTACTGAAATTTCTCGTGTCACTGAATTTGAAAAGGCCGTAGTTGATAATGATTTGGAGCGGGCAGGCAGTTTATTGTATGCCAGCCACCAAAGTTTGAAATTTGACTACCAGGTCTCCTGTGAAGAAGCAGATTATATCATCAATGTAGCAAAAATGGAGGGTGTGGCCGGGGCCCGGATCATGGGAGGAGGATTCGGAGGATGTGTTCTTTGCTTGTTAGAAAAAAAATACGAGCAACCATTTAAAGAAAAATTGATAAAAGCGTACAACAAAAAATTTGGTTTTGAGCCTGAGCCAATAGAATTTTCTCTAGGTCAAAGACAGGTTTTTAACACAGCCGAAATTGCGCTGACTTGAATATTTTATGGCTGCCCAAACCTTCGATCCAGTATCATACGTTTATCATATTATGAGAATAATTTTAATTTTTTCGATTCTATGTATTGTTGTTCTTGGAACAAGCAATTGTTCTAAATCGGATCAGTTTCAAACCAAAGGAATCATTTTAGGAGTAGATGCCCGCAAATGTGCTTGTTTTGATAATCAAAATTGCGGGTGTTGTGGATTCTGGGTATTGCAAATTGAGGATAAATCCTATATCTTTAAAAAACTACCGGATTCTCCAAAATTAGATTTGAATAGCGCTAAATTTCCAATCAATATATCGCTGGACTTTCACCCTGATCCCGATTCGTGTGCCCAGGCATGGGGCTATATTATCATTGATAGATTTAGAATTGATTCCTAAGGGGTCAGCAACAAATTGATGCCATTTATTTTTACTGACCCAGTATAAAATTTCTGGCGGTTTGGCAGAGCGCCGATTTAAAATCCAGGTCTGGTCGAAGAGGTAATTGGGCGAGACCTATCACTCTTCTCAGTATCTCAATCCCTACATACTTATTTAATAAATGTGGATCTAATTCAGACTTTGAACCATAGTATTTTATGCATTCTTCTATTCTTGATTGGTCTACTGCTGCCATATACAAATTAGCTATCATTACTCCTAAATCAAATTCCGCATCGCCAACAAAAGCAAACTCCGGGTCAATTACACGTACTTTATCATTTACTGAGAGCCAGCTGCCGGGATAGAAATCTCCATGTAATAATGATCTGCCGTTTTCGAGGTAACGTAGACCTATTTTATGGATTTCAGCTTTTAAGTTTTCGTCTTTTTTATAGGAAAGTGCTAACTCTTGCAATCCTGGTTGAATATGATCCAGGTTAAATCCGTTTTCTTCCATAAAGGGATAAGAGAAAATATGCTGATGGTTAAGTGCTTTCATTTCATTATTATCAGGAAATTTTATATTTTTCAAGCCATGCAAGCAGACGAGGTAATCTAATAGCAGATTTAATTCATTATCACTTATGCTAATTTTTCCATTGTACAAACCTAAATAATTCGTGCCTTGTCCCAAATCTTCCATTAATAAAGTATAGTTTTCATCATCAAAATCAAATACTTCAGGAGAGTATTTTTTTAACAGCGGATGATCCTTTATGGTAAGATAAAATTGTCTCTCTAAAATGATTCGATTTAATGGTGCTGCGATTTGGGGGTATTTATTTACATAGGGGCGCGATTGTTTTACTATTACTTTGCCGGCATCCGTGGTAATTCGTACTACCAAATTCATATTTCCTTCTCCTGCCTTTTCATATTTAATTATTTCTTCATCTGGCATGAGGTAACCCTGGTCTTTTAGGTAGTTCTCTGTTTCAGAATTCAATTCATCACTCATCAGTATCATAATAGTGATAAAACTATTGAAATCATTTTGGTATTTCACTATTTTTTCGGGAAAGACAAACCTGTTTTTGATTATTTTTTATAAAATGCTGATATTGAATTATTTGTAACTATATTGCTTGCAAGTAATTTTTTCTACCTTTGTCCTAAATTTATCCTGAGTAAGTTATGGTTTTCCTCGACTTTGAAAAGCCTATAGAAGATCTGTTTGAAGAACTTGCGAAGCTTCAAAAGATTAAAGAAAAAAATGAGGTGGATGTCACCGAACCCATCAGGGAGCTTGAGCTTAAAATAAAAAATACAAGAAAAGAAATTTACGCCGGGCTCAATGGATGGCAAAAGGTACAAGTATCTCGACATCCTGAAAGACCCTACACCCTGTATTATATAGAGCAAATATGTAAAAATTTTGTAGAGCTGCACGGCGACAGAAATATACGGGATGACAAAGCCATGGTTGGTGGTATTGGAATGATTGATAATCAAAGTGTAGTGATCATTGGCCATCAGAAAGGGACTAATACCAAGACCCGCCAGTATCGTAATTTTGGTATGGCCAATCCTGAAGGATACCGTAAAGCACTACGACTGATGAAGCTCGCCGAGCGCTTTGGCTTTCCGGTGATTACGCTGATAGATACTCCGGGTGCATATCATGGTCCGGAGGCTGAAGAGCGTGGCCAGGCAGAAGCTATAGCCAGGAATTTATTTGAAATGGCCCGACTCCGGGTACCCATTTTATGCTATATTATTGGCGAAGGTGCTTCAGGTGGTGCATTGGGAATTGGGCTTGGAGATAGGGTATTTATGCTTGAAAATACCTGGTATACGGTGATTTCACCGGAATCTTGTTCATCCATTTTATGGCGAAGTTGGGATTTTAAACAACAGGCAGCTGAAGCCCTAAAACTGACGGCTGATCATATGTTGGGATTTGGATTAATCGACGAGATAGTGAAAGAACCCATAGGTGGAGCGCATGCAGATCCCGAGGCGATGGCCAAGATTTTAAAAAGGCATATCAAAAAGGAATTAAATGAATTGATAGAAGAAAAACCCGAGGCCAGGATAAAGAAAAGACTTACCAAATACAACAAGATGGGGCAGTTTAAAAAAACAACCAACCCGGATTAAATGAAATTCAGAGAATCCAATACTTTTTTATTCTCTTACCGGTACAACAGGTTTTTACAAACACTAAGGAAAGGCCTGGAAATGGAGACAAAGAAAAAAGCTTTGCACGAGATGGGCAAGCTGCGGTTAGCTGTACTTTTTGATGCTACTAATATAGAAGGAAGAGATTTTGTAATGCATTTAGCCAAATCATTTGAAAAGTTAGGCTACAAAGTAAATCTCATGGGCTTTCTGGACCATGAAGCTGATACCGCTGGCATCCATTTCAAACATTTTAATAAAAAAAATATCAATAGAAATTTTATACCCTCAGGTGTGGATGTGGAAAAGTTTCTGGAGGTTGAATATGACTTGCTTATCAATGCCGATTTGTCACAAAGCTTACCCATTCATTATTTAGCCTGCCTGGCTAAGGCGTTTACAAAAGTGGGACCTCGTTCACCCTTTGATGAATATTATCATTTAATTTTGGATACGAAAGATACGTTTACAATAAAGCAATATATTAGCGAACTGATAGATATATTAAATAAAGTAAGTTTCAATGGCCGACTCGAATCTTAAAGGTGTAGGTACTGCATTAGTTACCCCATTTACTAATGGCACAATCGATGCTGTTGCCTTAGATAAAATCATCAATTACAATATCTCACAGGGTGTTGATTTTTTAGTGCCACTGGGTACCACCGGTGAGACATCAACGCTTACTGCAAAAGAATGTAAGCAGGTGATGAATACAGTGAATGAATCCAACAACGGCAGATTGCCCATCGTATGTGGTATGTTTGCAAAAAACAACACCCAGGCAGTGATCGATGCCATCAGGGAATACGATTTTGATGGTATTCATTCCATTTTACTGGCAAGTCCGTATTACAATAAACCCAGCCAGGCGGGCCTGTTAGCCCATTTCAGAGCGGTGGCAGATACATCTCCAGTACCTGTCATTCTCTATAATGTTCCTTCCCGTACATCCGTAAATATGAATGCTGAAACCACACTTGCCTTGGCAGAACACCCCAACATCATTGCCATAAAAGAAGCCTCCGGTGATTTTAATCTCATTATGACAGTATTAAAGTACAAGCCTGTGGATTTTATTGTCTTATCCGGTGATGATGCTATTACCATGCCTATGATTGCTTGTGGTAGTAATGGAGTGATCTCCGTGATCAGCAATGCTTTTCCAGGTATATTTTCAGAATCGGTCAAGGCTGCTTTACAAGGCGATTATAAAAAAGCCAAATCATTAAATGACAAATTGCTAGATATACACAAATGGCTCTATATCGAGGGTAATCCAGTTGGTATCAAATCTGCACTTAGCCTCATGGGATTTTGCAGTGATGAAGTACGATTACCTCTGGTATCATTATCTGAGGGAAATAAAAAAAATCTGGAATTGGCGATAAGGGGCTTGTTTTAATGTACAATGGACTACATACCAGGTACAACTTATCATGTCATTGAAATTGAATAACTATAAATAAGGAAACCCTACTCCCCATACAGTCTCTCCCCTTTATATTCCACACAGCCAATATATTGGCCAGGCACCGGCTTATATACCAATATCTCTTTACCTATTTTTTCGGCAGTAAAATAACCCTGCAATATCATACTCTTCAACTTACGGTAAAAAGTAATGGGTTTTGGATTGGGATCCAGACTGATTCCCCACATCGAAATGGGAAAATGAGCCGACTCTTTATCTAATTCTACCAGGTGTGTTTCTTTTTCCTTGTTGTCCAGGTTCTTAAATGCCCTATTGAATTTTTTCTCGCAATCCTGCTCAAAATCAGCTAATCCCTTCTTTATGGCATTTCCATCTTCTTTAGAAAAAACCTCCATGCAGAGCATTTCTATGAATTGAGGTACTTTCATGCTTAAGGCACCAGGAGTATCGGATTCCGGCAAGATCGTATCTGCTATTTCATGCAGAAGTTCATATTCAGCTGATGTAAAAAAAGCAGAGGTATTGATGGATGGTGATGTACACGATTCAACCAAAGATATCAGGGTGCTTCCTGCAATAGTATATCCAAATAAGGTGGTGGTATATTTTAGGTAATCTCTTCTATTCATACTTTTTAAAAAATTTAGAATTTGATTAAATATTTCCCTTTTTCATTTCTTTTACTGCATAGTCTACTGCCCGGGCAGTAAATGCCATATAGGTAATGGATGGATTTACGCAATTGGAAGAGGTCATGAATGAACCGTCTGTCACAAACAGATTTTTTACTGCATGCACTTGATTCCAGCCATTGAGAACCGAAGTTTTTGGGTCTCTGCCCATTCTTGCTGTACCCATTTCATGTACACCATTACCGAGTCCGCCAATATTGTCAAAAGCAATCACATTTTTAAATCCACTGCTCTCGAGCATTTCTGCCGCATCTGATTTAATTCTTTGCCGCATTTTCATTTCATTTTCACCGTGCGATGCATCAAATACGATCTGTGGTATTCCCCATTTATCCTTTTTGTCTTTGCTCAGATACATTTTATTATTGTGATCGGGTAATACTTCACCAAATCCCATCAAACTCATTTTCCATCCACCTGGCGTAAATAAACTCTTTTTTAATTCTTCTCCGACCAGGGGTATATCATTGCCTCTGTCCCATCCTCTTCTTCCGGAATCACCTTGATATCCAAAACCCCGTAGAAAATTAGGATCGGTAGATTTTTGATCGATATTGGTATACTTGGGAATATAAATCCCGGTTGGTCTTTTACCAGTATAAAATTTATCCTCAAGACCATCATATTCACCCATGGCCCCTACATGATAATGATGATCCATAATATTATGCCCCAACTCACCGCTGTCGTTGCCTAATCCATTTGGAAATCGGGAAGTGGTGGAATGCAACATGATCTGTGCTGATGCGGGAGCAGAAGCACAAAGAAATACTATATCAGCAAAAAATTCTTTGGTACTATTATCCATACTATCAATAACCCGCACACCGGTGACCTTTTGAGACTTATCATCAAAAATCAATGAATGTACTATACTGTCTGGTCGTATACTTAAGTTACCAGTTTTGTTTGCTGCCGGAAGGGTTGCGCTGTTGCTACTGAAGTAGGCACCAAAGGGGCAACCCCTGGAGCATCGGTTTCTTGTTTGACATTTACCTCTGCCCAGTTCTAGATGCCATGGTTGCGGATCAGTAAGATGTGCTACCCGGCCGATGGTCACAATCCGACCGTATTTTGCAGACACTTTATTTCTAAAATCAGTTTCCAGGCAATTCAATTCAAAAGGTGGCAAAAATTCGCCATCGGGGACATGAGACAATCCTAGTTTTTCACCGCAGACCCCAACGAATTTTTCTACATAGCTGTACCAGGGTTCTATATCTTGATAGCGAACTGGCCAATCTATTGCAATTCCTTCCCTGGCATTGGCAGTAAAATCCAAATCACTCCAGCGATAGGTATGTCGGCCCCACATGAGTGATCTGCCTCCGGTTTGATTTCCCCTTATCCAGTCAAACCTCCGGATTTCTTCATATGGATTATCCAGATCATCGGTGAAAAAATGTTTTACACTTTCGCCTATAAATCCACTTCTGTTTTGCACATGCAGTCTTTTGGCTTCTTCTGCAGTCAATATACCCCGATGTGGCATATCCCAGCTGTCCAGATTCATAGTAGGGTAGTCCCTCACATGATTTACCAAACGGCCTTTTTCCAAAACCAAAGTTTTTAATCCCTTTTCGCACAATTCTTTGGCAGCCCATCCACCACTCATACCTGAGCCAATCACTATTGCATCATATTTATTGGCATTTGAGTCAGCTATTTGTAATCCTTGCATAATACTCTTTCGGATAAAATTTGAATAATAAAATTAGGGTAATTATATCTCAATGCCTTCTTTTATTCCCAGTTTGCTCAGAGCCGCTTCACTGGCTTGTTGTTCTGCATTTTTTTTATTAAAATCTTCAGCAGTAGAGAGATCTTCACCATTTACAGATACTACTATTCTGTATCTATCGCGATGATCCTGCTTAAATTTCGACAACACTTTATATTGTATATCGTGTCCGTTTTTTTGACCCCACTCCAATAGCCTGCTTTTAAAATTGTCATCATTATTTTCCAGATCATGTATATCGAGGTATTTCCTAAAAAGATTTTGAGTCACAAATTTTTTAGTTTTGTCATAGCCCAGCTCGAGGTACATAGCACCGATCAGTGCTTCCAGGGCATTGCCTAACATAGAGACGGAGATATGAGTCCGATTAAACTCCATCAGCAGGGTATCCAGTCCCATGGCATCAGCGATATAGTTAAGTGTTTTGCGCTTTACTATTTTTGAACGCATTTTGGTAAGAAAGCCTTCATTTCCATTGGGATATTTTTGGTATAGATATTCTGCGGATATCGAATTGAGCAATGCATCACCAAGGTATTCCAGACGCTCATTGTTTTGTGCTTGCTCCGATAGTTCATTGAAAGTACTGCGATGATAAAATGCTAATTTGTAAAGACTGAGCTTTTTAGGGGTGATGCCCGTCATTTCTTTAATGCGTTTGGCAAAATCTTTGTCGTCCGATATATAATAATTAAATAGTTTTCTCAGCACAGGAATCAGTGATTAAACTCGCTTAAAGATAATACTTGTATTACGATCACCAAAACTGAAATTAGAGGAGGGCTTAAAGACCATAACCTTTCAAGAATTTAATTGAATTTTTTTCTAATAGACCTTACAACTTAGTATTGTATCTAATTCATTGATTGTGCCGTACATCCAAGGTCTAACACCAGATCAATTAACACTGTATCCTTAAAAGGCCAAACCAAGGGACTAAGGAATGTTCGGTAACCTATTTTCTGTCATGATTTTTCGACAGACTTTTTCAAACTCGTTTAAATATCACGCTCGTATTATGACCCCCAAAACCAAATGTATTACTCAGGGCTATATTTATTTTTCTATGCTGCGCTTCATTGAATGTAAGATTGAGCCTGCCATCTATCTCAGGGTCATCCGTAAAATGATTTATCGATGGTGGTATAAAATCGTGATTGATTGCCAGGATACAGGCTATGGCTTCAATAGCTCCGGCAGCACCCAATAAATGACCGGTCATGGATTTGGTAGAGCTGATATTCATTTTGTAGGCATGCTCTCCAAATATGGTCTGGATAGCTTTTATTTCGGCGATATCACCGAGTGGGGTAGAGGTACCATGTACATTAATATAGTCTACATCCTCTGCACTGACCTGGGCATATTTTAATGTCTTTTTCATTACACTTAGAGCTCCTCTGCCTTCCGGATGTGGAGCCGTAATGTGGTAGGCATCTGCAGTCGATCCCCCGCCTAAAAGCTCGGCATAAATTTTTGCACCCCTTTTTTTGGCATGTTCATATTCTTCCAAAATAAGACATCCGGCTCCTTCACCCAACACAAAGCCATCTCGGTCTTTATCAAAAGGCCGTGACGCAGTCCGGGGGTCATCATTTCTTTCACTTAATGCTTTCATTGCATTGAATCCCCCTACACCGGTAGGTATTATCGCGGCTTCAGATCCTCCTGTCACCATCAGATCGGCTCTTCCGAGTTTTATCTCATCGTATGCATTCAGAATAGCATGATTACTGGAAGCACAAGCTGATACGGTACTGTAATTTGTTCCTCTGAAACCGAAATGAATAGAGATATGCCCTGCGGCTATATCCGATATCATTCTGGGAATAGTGAACGGATTAAATCTGGGTGTACCGTTTCCGCGGCCAAAGTCAATGATTTCCTGTTCCAAAGAATTTAACCCACCGATACCAGATCCCCAAATCACCCCGGCATCATCCATATCCACAGACTCCAGGTTTATACCACTATCCTTTATAGCATCGAAGGCCGTTGCCATAGCGAAATGGGCAAAGCGATCCATTCGTTTTGATTCTTTTTTATCCAAAATGGTATCTACATTAAACCCCTTTACTTCGCATGCAAACCTGGTTTTGAACAAACTGGCATCAAATAAAGTAATGGGTCCGGCCCCACTTACTCCATTTTTTAATCCTGCCAGATAGGTATCAATTGTATTTCCAAGTGGGGTCAATGCACCCATTCCGGTCACTACTACTCTTCGCATGAGATTTTATTTTTTTGTTAGGAATTGCAAATTTAACAATACCAAAGGGGACTTCAAAGGGATAGGCCAAATTGAAGGAATAATGCCTTCTAACCCACTAATTTCCTTCCGTGTATAAAACGAAAAAAGTCCGTATGAGCTACATACGGACTTCCGAATAAATCAAAAGTTTATATATTTTTTACTTGTTGATCTGAGATTCAAGGTAGCTGATTGCCTGACCTACTGTTTGAATTTTTTCTGCTTGCTCATCAGGAATAGATAGATCAAACTCTTTTTCAAATTCCATTATAAGTTCCACAGTATCAAGTGAATCGGCGCCAAGATCGTTGGTAAAACTAGCTTCTGAGGTTACTTCAGCTTCGTCTACACCAAGTTTGTCAACTATGATTTTTTTTACTTTTTCTTCAATACTTGCCATTTGTATAGGTTTTAAAATTTTGTGCAAAAATAAAATTTTGATTGTGATAATAAAATAAATTTTTGACCCGGGTCAAATTCCTCTTTTGGAACAGTCCTTATCAAATTTCATCATGATAATATCAAATCTAAACTAAAAGTTTCTTAAAATGTAAATATCTTTTCTATTCTGGCATAGAATTTTGATGTATCTATGCGCAAAATTTAAAATATTATGAGCGGACAAACGCTCCTCAACACGAAAATTATAGCCACTGTAGGTCCTGCTATCAGCTCCTACAATATGCTATTGGACATGGCGAAAGCCGGTGTGAATGTATTCAGGTTAAATATGTCACATGCAGACCATGCCACTCATCTTGAGGTAATTCAACATTTAACGAAAATCAACCAGGAACATCAGTTCCATTTTGGTATCCTGGCCGATTTACAAGGACCAAAACTCAGGGTCGGGCGTATTGTAAACAATGCCCTGGAGCTAAAGACTGATGATGAAATCATTTTTACCAATACGAAGTGCGAAGGGACTAAGGATGGAATCTACATGAGTTATGAATTATTCCCGCAAGAAGTAGCTAAGGGAGATAAAGTGTTGGTCGATGATGGAAAACTGATGTTCGAAGTAGTGGAAACCGATAGACGGTCGACGGTGAAGTTGAAAGTATTATTCGGAGGCATTCTTTCCTCCAACAAAGGAGTTAACTTGCCCGATACCCAGATTTCACTTCCATCTCTTACAGAAAAAGATTTAATCGATCTTGAATTTATATCCAAACAGCCAGTGCATTGGATTGCATTGTCCTTTGTGCGCAAAGCAGAAGATATTACAGATCTGCGAAAACGATTAAAAGAATTTGGACATACTGCACGAATAGTTGCAAAAATTGAAAAACCCGAAGCACTTAAAAATATAAATGAAGTCATTCAGGCCACCGATGCGGTGATGGTCGCTAGGGGTGATTTAGGGGTAGAAGTCCCAATAGAAAAATTACCGGGCATTCAAAAAGAAATCGTACGCCGTTGTATTGAACAAAGCCGTCCGGTCATCGTGGCAACCCAGATGATGGAGAGTATGATTACCAATCCCAGTCCTACCCGTGCCGAAGTTACCGATGTGGCCAACGCAGTATTAGACGGAGCTGATGCGGTAATGCTCAGTGGTGAAACTTCAGTAGGCAAACATCCTGTGCGTGTAGTAGAAGCGATGGCAAAAATTATCGCAGAGACGGAGCGCCATTATCAACCCAACCAATCCAGGTTACCCAAACTACATAAGGAATCGGAAACCTTCCTGGCAGATGTACTTTGTTTTAATGCAGTAAAAACAACTCATGATCTGGATGCCAAAGCCATCATTGGCATGACTACCTCGGGTTACACTGCTTTTAAAATATCATCATTCAGGCCCAAGGCAGAAATATTTATTTTCTCCACGGTCGCTCATATGCTATCTACTTTAAATTTAGTATGGGGGGTACAATGTTTCCTTTACAAAAACGAAAACGAAAGCACCGACATGCTCATGAATAAAATTTCCCAATACTTAAAAGAAAAAGGGTTACTTAATAAGGGAGATATAGTGGTCAATACCGGGACCGTTCCCGTCCAATTAGACGGCAGAACCAATATGATGAAGATAGCTCAGGTGGAATAATGTTTTAACGATTTTCTAAGTGATTTTAAGCCGAATTTCAATACTAAGGCTTCTTATTAAACTGACAAGATTTAAAGGATTTAAAAGGGATTATTTTCTGCTTACCTCCGTTTTTGACTAACTCAGACTCAATAAAAATCAAACTTTAAGGTAACCTTAATCTACATTCTTCGTCAAATCAGTAATTTTGTAACAAATATGAGATTAATCGCATTGGTAATTGGTCTGGGCCTCAGCGTGTTGATTTCTGGTCAGGATAGTGTATTGACCGAAAGCAGCATTCAGACTCAGTCTATATTTATTGAAGCCATACGAAACAAATTAATTGATCGACACGATCTGTCCATTCCCCAATTCCGCGAAATTTTGAAGAAAGAACCCAAAAATCATGTAGTATGGTATGAACTCGGATTCGGCTTGTATAAATCTAAACAATTGGATGAAGCATTGGATGCTGCTAAAAAAGCCAATGAATTACAGGCAAATGAAAAACAATATCTCTCACTATTAGCTAATATATATCACCAAAAACAAGAGTATTTACTGGAAGCAGGGATCTATAAAAGACTTCAACCTTTAGACCCTTATAGTGAATCTAATTATGTGCTTTGGGCGGATGCTTTAAAAACCGAAGGTAAGTGGGAAGAGGCTATCAAGACTTTGGATCTGATGGAGCAGAAAAAGGGGGTGAATGAAATCAGCTCATTGCAAAAAGCAGGGTTATTCGGTCAGTTAGGTAAAATAAAGGAAGAGGAAAGTGAATTAATTAAATTAAATGATGCATTTCCGGGAGATACGAAATATCTGCATGCACTGGCTTCTTTTTATATGAAATCTCAAAAGCCGGAAAAAGCAGAAGCTATTTACAAAAAGATACTTTCTTTTAATCCTGCCGATGAAAGAGCTTCACTTGCTATGGCAAATAAGTTTAAACAAACCGGCCAGGATGATCAGTACCTCCAATCTATATCCACACTGATTGAAAATGCCTCTATTCCTCTGGATGCTAAGATATTGGAGTTAATACCCTTTATTAATAAAGCATTGAATACAAACGATACGAATCTTTTACGAACACTTGAAAAGCATGCTGTAAGCCTTGCTAAATCAGCCCCGGACAACCCCAAAACTCAAGCCCTGCTTGGTGATGTCTATTTCGCCCAAAATAAGGAATTCAATGCTTTCATTTCTTACCAGGAGGCCATTAAAGCAGGACCCTGTCCTAAACCGGTATGGGCAAATTATCTTGGATTATCTTCAAAGTTTTTACCCGAAGCAGAGTATATGTCAAATGCAGAACAAGCATATGATCTTTTCCCAAATGAACCGACCTTTGCTCTACAATTTGGTAAAGCACTGGTTTGGTACGGAAAAACAGCTCAGGCTAAAAATATCGTTTTGCAGGCTGCTTTGATGGTAGGAGATCAGAAAAATTTTAAACCTTCTTTGCAAGCCTTAAAATATATATTGGCAGAGGAAGAAAAAGATCAAACAATGATAGAGGACTTATCTAAGGATCCATCATTGCTCTCTTCAGTAAACGCCCTAAAACTGGTAATAGATTATTTCTTAAATAAAAAAAATCAGCCAGCTCAAGCAATCCAGTGGATTGATATTGCGCATAAACTGACACCGAAAGATGAAGTATTGAAAAGACTTAAAATTGAAGCTGAGTTAAAAAGTAAAAATAAATCAGATTCCAAAATTGAAAATGATGGTTCGAATTCAGTCAACCAGGCACAGGCTGCTCTTGAGGGTGGTGATTATGATAAAGCCATTTCATATTACACCACTTCTATTGATGCTTCAAATCAGGATGAAAAAAAAGCTGAATATTATTACTCTATAGCTCAAATTTTATATCAATACAAAGCTGATTTAATTCAAGCAAGGGAAATCGCTTTAAAAGCCATTCGGGTGAAGCCCAATTGGGGAGTTCCATATGTATTCATTGGAAATTTATATGTTAGTGGTGCGAAAAATTGTGGTGATATTTGGGGTGCTCAACTGGCTACTCTGGCTGCAATTGACAAATACCAAACAGCAAGGTCCATTGACACATCGGTTGCAGATGAAGTCAATAATAAAATAAATCAAATTTCCTCGTTCTTACCGGAAAAATCAGATGGGTACATTAGAGGAGTACAGGAAGGATCTATTGTGAAGGTACCTTGCTGGATTGATGAAACAGTCAAAATCAGATATAAACAATAGAGGCAGGGATGTGGAAAATGAAATATAAATCCTATTTACTATTTATACCAATTTGTGGTTTTTTAATTTCTGCTTGTTCCAGGAAAACATCAACATTAGCTAGTGCTAAAAGGGACACCAAAAAGGATTACACTGTTGAAAATATAATACAATCCGTAAATGCCAAATCGGTTCAGGGAAAA
>CAYNIG010000005.1:0-45160 GCA_964396995.1 uncultured Saprospiraceae bacterium
CGAATATTGAAAGCGCAATCCGGGCTCGAATGCGGAGCGAACTGCTGGAGTATTAGCTGGTTTTTTACCATCCAGTATTTCAGGCACCGAGGGTATTTTTTCTGTCCTGCTATAACCCGGAAATCCATGCACGGTCAATCCTGCAGTATGGCTCAATAAATTGGCAAGGGTAATTTTTTTTCCTTTTGAAATTGAATCATAAGGAAAGGTCCATGATTTTAAATAGGCATTTATTTCAGCGTACAGATCCAGTTTATTTTCCTGGACCAATTTTAACAAGCCCATTGCATTAAGAGATTTGCTGATGGAACCCGGCTCGAACATAGTATTGGCAGTAACCGGTCTTCGTTCTTTTTCATCGGCCCAGCCATATCCTTTGGCCCAGGCGATTTTATAGTCTTCTATAACAGCTATGCTCAGCCCTTTCAATTTGTAATGGGCCATACGGTCGATTATATTATAGTCTCTTTCACCTGTGATTTTCACTTCTCCCGCGAGGTGGTTTTCGACTTGTTTTATTTGAGCAAGTACTTTGGGGGAATAAGATGCCTGGCCAATAAGGAATGAAATGAACAGGGTAAGGATGAGGGACAGCACTGGTTTTTGCATAGGTTGAGTTATATGGATATTTAACATTAATCAAATGTAGCGGAATTCTATGGATAGAAAATAATACTTGCCCCCGGTGGCAGATCAGGGAATTCCCGGATAAATTTATTCAATAGGTTGATACAGCGAACAGGTTGTATCGAAACTGTTTCTTTATTTAGAATCCATTTTATTTATGATTTCTCTTAATAAATCATTGTGTTCCTGTTTTAAAGAAATAAATTTATTGACCCAGGTATAAATCAAATAAAATACACCGAATAGTATTGCCAGATAGGCCACTACGAATAACATTGAAAAGGTAAACATAATTTGAAGTTTAAATATTTAAAAAGTAATCATCTAGCTTAAAAATACAAAGACCTATAAAAATATGGTTTTCAATTTAAACATCGCGAAGTTTGCACACCATCGACGCCAATATCACTTTACCATTTACCTAACTCTCTTTTGAAACCATCCTTTGACAGAAGAACCTTCCATTTTCATTTTAATAGCAGATCCCAATAAGCTGTATCCCGTTTTTTTTGATTTCAGGAATACGATTTAGCAGCAGAAGGCTTTCCTGATGTATGTTCTGAAGTATTTTGATTAAATGTAGATATAATATATTGATAATCTGTTGTATATAACAATTTAAGGCATTGTATTATTCGACTACAAACATTTACAACCGGCATTAATTGATTAAAACACGACTACCAGCGATCAAGGCCTACATCTTTGCAATGTCGATTTACAATTGGACAATCTTAAAACATACAACGTACGACTTACAATGTAGATGTGGAAATGTGGAGGATGGAATAATATGTTTTTTGTGTGGAGTATTAAAATAAATAATCAAAAAAAAATACATATGCGGCAAGAATTAAAGTATCGAACTAAAATGGTAGGACTAACAACCATTGAATTGTTGGAACTATTACCCTATAAAATCCCCTCTTGGGCTATAGGCAAGCAAATAGTGAGAAGTGCCACATCGGTAGGCGCAAATTACCGCGCTGCTTGTCGAGCAAAGTCAGTAGCGGATTATATACATAAATTAAAAATCGTGGAAGAAGAATGTGATGAGACCCTATTTTGGTTAGAGATATTAGTAGAATCAAAATTAGTATCAAAATCCGATTTAATCGAGATAAATAATAAAGCCAACCAACTACTTGCAATATTCATAGCCACCATTAAAACCTTAAAATCAAAACATTACAAAATATAACAAATCATACATCGTATGTCGTATATCTTATATCGTACATCCAACATCGTAATTTCTTAAAATTTTTATATCATGAGCGTTATTAACAAAGTCCAATTATTGGGTCACCTGGGTCAGGAGCCAACAATTAAATCATTCAACACCGGGTCTAAAATGGCCAGTTTTTCCATTGCCACTGATGAGGGATATCTCAGTCGCGAGGGAAAGAAAATTGAAAACACTCAGTGGCACAAACTGGTTGCCTGGGGTGATCAGGTAGACGATATCGAAAAACAATTGCACAAAGGGGCAAAGGTGCGTATCGAAGGAAAATTATCCAACCGGTCTTACCAGGCCAAAGACGGCAGTACGAAATATCTTACTGAAGTCATTGTATCGAAGTTCGAATTAATGCCTAAAAATGAAAAAGCAGAATCTGCCGCTAACCAATAACACCGGATACTATGAAAGTAAACAAAGTAAATCTTTCGGGATACCTTGGCAAAGATCCCAAAGTAAAAATCTATGACAGTGGTGCCAGGCGTGCCACTATCCTACTTGCCACTAAAGAAAAATACCTCAATAGCATAGGCCAGGCCATGGAAAGCATACAATGGCATAAGCTGGTGGCATGGGGTCGTACTGCAGAACAAGTGGAAAAACTATTGCACAAAGGCACTCATATTAATATGGAAGGAAGGTTGCATTATTACAAAGCCAATAAAGGAGATTCCGGATTGCGGACATTCCATGAAATAGTATTGGATAAATTTGATTTACAGGTAGCTTGAGGAAATGCCCGGAATACATAATTCTGTTCTTTATCCCCATTTCATTTAACCCACATTTTCAGTGATTTCATTAAACGGAGTCAGTCGAGAATAGATAATCTTGACTGACTCCGATATTTAAACCATTCCGATAAGATTAATATCTTGGAATTAATTTTTCATATTCTATTTTTGAATTATGATTTACATTACCCAATTGATCTATATAAACGAACATCAGGAAAAAACGTTTGATGAATTTGAAGCGGTAGCTATTCCGTTAATATCCAAATATAATGGAAGACTATTATTCCGAATCCGTCCCGGTAATGATGCTTATATTCAGAGTTCCGTTGAACAGCCCTACGAAATTCACCTCGTCGAATTCAATTCAGAGAATGATTTTCAAGAGTTTATGATGGATGAAGAACGAAAGAAATTTTTATACCTCAAGGAGCAGTCGATAAAAACTTCCGTTCTTTATAAAGGAGTAAACCTATAAGGAGCGTAGCTTTCTACTCAAACTGGCTGTATACTGAATTTATACCATGTTCAGAGATGATGTTGTATTTATTTTCAACCTGCCATTTTGACTCAGGGCTTACCCAATGTACTGTAATAATTAGTAGCTTTAGGTCTGAATGAAATTTAAAATTCATAGGCTTTGCCATACGGTTTTTATATTTGTATTTGCCATTTCACCCTTGTATGTTATTGGCCAGGAAAGATCTATTCAATTCGGTAAACTAAAAAAAACTGATTGGACTGACGAAAAATGCCCCATCGATACAAATGCAGGAGCTTATTATTTATTTGATAAAGGGCAGGCCACCTTTTTACCCGGCGATAGAGGATGGATATTGACTTACGACAGACATTACCGCATAAAGGTCAACAATACCAAAGGCCTGAATCAGCGAAAACAAATCCTATATCTCAAAAATAAAGGATCAGAGGGTAAAGAGGAATTGGTAGAGTTAAAATCAATCACCAATAATCTGAATAATAAAAAAATAGAATCTATCACGATCAACCCGGTTACAGCCATCAAGAGCACCCCGCTATCGATTATCCACTCACGGGAAGATCATACTTCTTTTGTCTCGGTAGACAGCAGTGATTCCGATTGGACTACCATAGAACTAACTATACCCAATGTAAAACCGGGCTCAATAATAGAAGTATATTATCGGATCAATTCCAATTTATTTTTTGATTTTCCATCCTGGTCATTTCAGCGTGATATACCGGTATTGTATAGCGAATACTATACTCAGATACCGGAATACTTTCAGTACATACCCCTGGTAAATGGAGTCACTAAAGTAGATCAATTGAAAGTGGTTCGGGGCCGGGACCTGTACTCATTTGCTGATTCCCTGGTATTATACAGCGCTACCCATATTCCTGCATTTACGCAATTCCCGTATGTACGTAATATGGAAAATTATTTGTCGGAAATCCAATTTGAATTTGCCGGATTTAAATATGGGGCAAAAAAAGAAAGCTATTTGACCACCTGGGGCGATCTGAAAAAGGATTTAATAAGAGATACGGCCTTTGGAGCACAACTACATCATTGCCATTCTTATGATTCATTGGCTACGGAATGGATCAAGAAAAACCTATCAGAATCAGAAAAATTAACCACCGCTTTTCAATACATCAGAAATACAATCAAATGGAATGGGGAGCAAGGATTAAAAGCTGAAATACCCTTAGACTCCGTATTCAAATACCGATCTGGCACTGCGGCCGAAATTAATTTGAGCCTTCTCTGTTTATTACAAAAAGCGGGTATAGATGCCAAACCATTGATATCAAGTACAGTAAGTCATGGCTTGGTTCAGCGATCGGTCCCTGCTGAAAAATGGTTTAATTATACTACAGCGCTTGTGACCGTGGAAGGTAAACAGCATATTATAGATGCGGCTGACCCTTGGGGCAGTCCTTCCTTATTCTCACCCGATCTGATCAATGGTCATGGATTGGTCATAGACAGTGCGGAAAACTCCTGGATAGAAATGATTCCCAATGGCTTATTTCAAAACCAGGTAAATTATCAGCTTTCCCTCAATCCTGAAAAAGGACTCACCGGCACCTACCTCTCAAGGGACCATCAATATGCAGCGTATGCAAAAAGAAAGTTGGTAAGTGATTCTATAAATGAAAAAAACTATTTTGATGACCTCAATTACCGTTATCCTTATATTTCCATTTTTGATATAAAAACGGAAAACAAAAATGAATCGCCTAAAGAATTGATTATAGAAGGCAGCTTACATCTATTTAATCAGTTTAAAGAAAAGGATGACCTTCTGTATTGGATCCCAATGCAATACGAACGCATAATGGAAAATCCATTCAAATCATCGGCCCGTGATATACCTGTCGAATTCCCCTATCCCTCTATTCAAAATGTAATCATGGAAATAAAGATCCCTGAAGACTATGAAGTAGAATCCCTTCCTAAATCAGTACGGCTGGCAAGTGAAGATAATACCGCCCGCTATGTATTTCTTACCGAACAAACAGATCGCACTATAAGACTAAATTCATTGCTCTCCATCAAAAAAATGAGCTATACACCAGATGAATATCCCAACCTGAAAGAATTTCTCAATCGGGTAGTACAGAAGCAAGCAGAAGCTATAGTGTTGAAGAAAAAGTAATCTTTTTCCTCATACCTTATTTAGCCACCGCTGTGGCACGCTTTTCCCTTATCACCGTCACTCTCACCTGGCCAGGATATTGCATTTCATTTTGAATCTTTTGGGAAATGAGAAAGGCCAGTTCATCCGCATAGGCATCGGTTACTTTATCACTTTCCACGATTACACGCAATTCACGGCCGGCCTGCAGTGCATATGCTTTTTGTACACCATCGTATGACATGGCTAATTCTTCCAATTCACCTATACGCTTTAAGTATGATTCCAATATCTCCCTTCGGGCACCGGGTCGGGCGCCGGAGATGGCATCACATGCCTGTACTATAGGAGATATGATACTGTTCATTTCTACTTCATCGTGATGCGCGCCTACTGCATTGGCAATAGCCGGGTGTTCATTGTATTTTTCGCATAGTTTCATACCCAGTATAGCATGCGATAGTTCACTTTCCTCTTCACTTACTTTTCCTATGTCGTGTAAAAGACCGGCACGTTTGGCTAGTTTAATCAGTTTGGTATTCAATCCCAGTTCAGCACACATAGTTGCACAAAGATTGGCCGTTTCGATAGAGTGTTTTAATAGGTTTTGACCATAAGAAGATCTGAATCGCATACGGCCTACCATCCATACCAGGTATGGATCCAGTCCATGTATATCGAGGTCAATTACCGTACGTTCACCGATCTCCCGTATTTGCTCTTCGAGTTGTTTTTTTACTTTAGCCACTACCTCCTCTATACGGGCAGGATGTATTCTGCCGTCGGCCACCAATCGTTGCAGAGCAAGCCGGCATATCTCCCGGCGTATAGGATCAAAGCTGGATATTACTATAGCTTCGGGTGTATCATCAACGACTATCTCCGCTCCGGTGGCGGCTTCAAGTGCTCTGATGTTTCTGCCTTCGCGGCCGATGATTTGTCCTTTTACATCGTCGTTTTCCAGGTGGAACACAGAGACCGTATTTTCTATAGTATATTCAGAAGCCATGCGCTGTATAGTCTGAATTACAATTTTCTTAGCTTCTTTGTTAGCACTTACTTTTGCTTGCTCTACCGCATCTTTCACATGAGACATCGCTTCAGTTTCCGCTTTAGCACGTATGGTTTCTATCAATTGCTCTTTGGCTTGCTGCTCAGAAAGCCTGGAGATGGTTTCCAGCGCTTTGATTTGTTTTTCAGTTGAAGCATCGAGCTCTTCTTTGCGTTTGCTTACGATTTTCAATTGTTTTTCGAGGTTGTCACGCAGGGTGTTGAGTTCGCTTTCTTTGGACTCTATTGCATCCGTTTTTTGCTTAAAATCCTGCAGTTTTCTTTTGAGATCGTTTTCCGTATTCACTACAGACATTTCTCGCTCCTTCATTTCCACGAGGTGGTTGGCTCTTTCCTTTTCAAACTCTGAACGTTTGCTATTGAAGTGATCCTTGGCTTCCTGTATTTTCTTTTGTTTGATTTGTTCGTTTTTACTTTCCGCTTTTGAAAGTATTTTTTCGGCATTTACCTCAGCTTCATCGGTGATGCGTTTGGCGGCGATTTTGGCCTGCTCTATGATCAAGTCTGATTTTTGATTGGAGTCTTGTATTGCTTTTTGTTGTGTTTTTTTATTGATGCCATTCACTATTACATACGAGACTCCTCCCCCAACCAATAGTGCTATCAATCCTATAATCCATTCCATACAGATGGTGTTTTAATAAATAAGTTAGTTAATGTAATAAAGAGACCGATCCTAGGCGAGAGCACCATCTATTATATGTTCCATATGGTCCAGTTTTTCCTGTACATCGGCTGATATACTTTCGATCCTGGCTTCATACAGTTTGACCGCAAAAGTGAGTAAGGCCATAGCCATACAATCCTGCCTGTCTTTATTGGGATAAGAGATGTGTAATGACTTTAAGGTTTCATTTACTTCCTCTACAATACGATTCATGGAGTCAGCATCTGTCTCGTGCACTTGCAACGAGTATTGGCGGCCTTCGATCATGACTTGTAAAGATTTCATACTTTTCTTAGCCCATATTTTTAACCATGTCTATACATTGGTCTACCTGTTTTATGTAATGATCCAGTGTATGTTCCAGTTTTCGATGACTCATACCGGGTGAGTCGTCTACGGCTGAAAATAGATTACGTTGGTTTTCAAACTCTTTGATGATTTTCTCTCTCAGTTTAAGCTCTTTATTAAGTTTGTTGTTTTCCTCGTGGAGCAGTTTATTTTCCTGTTTTAATAACTCAACTTTTTGAGCTACCGTTTTTATCTTCTCTTCTAACCGATCGATAATGGCAGGAACTGCTTTCACGGCTCAAATATATAATTAATATTTAATATATAAAAAATTGTAATTCCGTGCCATAGCCAGTTGGCTCAAAGCAAGAATTTCCAAATATAATGGATATTGGGGAAAGGAAGGAGAATTTTGGGTAGAAATGCCAGGAAGTAGAATGAGAGGGATTGGGATTTAATAATGTATCCTGATTTTTAACATGTCGAGACTTGGAACATTAACCCTAAAATTTGTAAAATGGAAAATAAAAGTGGAGAGCCCATTACTTCTTATACCCATTAATCAGAGTAGTCAAAAACTTCATTCCCTCGGCAGACATCAGGCAAGTACCTTTTGCTGCTTTATTTTCGATGATGGTGAAATAACCACAATTGGTTCCTAGCTGATGAATGTCGGCTTCTAAAATGATTTTACCCTGAGATTGTAAAGACATTCGGCCAATTGATGGACAATTCATACCCGCCGGCTTGGGAGTAGTGGATAAAAAAGCAATGCTTTGGTTTATGGAAGCTTTATCGTTCTGACTCACGCTGATATCCATATTGTAAAATAAAAAATCTACATAATCTACTTTGGCTATTAAATCCTGTAGTTGCGCTGCGGTGATACCAACCGGTATTGCCGCAGCTTTGGGTGCTTCATTTTTACAATTGGAAAATAATACGGTAAAAAATAATAAGGATAATAAGGACCAGATCTTCATGCAGACAAATTTAAAGTAAATCCCTGTCATTTTTGATTTGGTATTGGGTATGCAGAGGCTTTGGGCAAAGGGGTCTCTCACTTTTAATTCATCTGATGCAAAAAATAAGCAACCACACCAGTGTGCCCGATCTTTCTGAATTGCGTCAGCGTGAAACCAAATCTTACTGCAGCTATGCGAGACCTATTTTTGAACATTTCCTATTTTATTCCAAAATGATCTTTTACCTGGTTTAAAGCAAAATAGGTTTTGATGATATTTCCTTTTTGATCCAGAATCATATAGGTGGGAAAGTTATCAATATATAGAAAATCAGTAACCAGGTTTACTTTGTTTTCCATATACTGAGGCCAGTTTAATTTGGTAGTCTCTATATATTTTTTCCAATTGGCATAATCCTGATCTATAGAAATGCTGACCAAATGGGCTGATTTTGATTTAAATACCGGCACTAAACCCAATAACGACATGTGATCCTGCAATGACAATCTATTTCTCGTAAACCAAAATTGTACGATCAGGAAATCGGATTTATCGGTTTCTATTTCTTTCAGTTTATTGTCGATATTGAAAAATTTAAATTTAGACCAATCCAGTTTATTTTGTTTGATCAAAAAATCAAGCCGATCGTAAAGAGAAGTATGCAATATATACCATTTGAATTTATCTCTATGTGCGGCGGATAACTGATGCAGTTTAAGCAAATTTTCTTTTGAATTGATATTAAGCAATAGGTAATATAAGCCGATGGTAATCGAAAATGGATTCTCGATATGTTCTTTAAATGATTTTAGCAGGTAAGCATTGGTCGCTGCTGTATCTTTTTTCAAAGATGAGGTATAGCCATCATTGAATTGATTTATTTTATAGTGAACCGGTGTTCCGGATATACCGGCTATCACGGTATCTACCACCAGATTATTTTTTGCAATATGTGCTTTTACTGTATTAACCCCGGGATCGAGCCAAACTTGTCTGTAAAAAGATCTGGCACCTATAGTAGCTCTGATTATATAACAATCGACTGTGTTGCGGGGAAATTTAATGAGCAGGCTATCTTTTATTTCCGGTGTCCGCATTTCAATCTGGCTGTAATCGAATACTTCCAGCTTATCTACTTTGTTTTCATCCAGATCGGGGATAAATAGATTGATCGTGGTTTGGCTTGTTGCATAGTGGGCACACAAAAAAAGGCAGAGGTAGAGAGAATAAGAGAGTTTCATTATATTTAGATTTAGGTTAAAATTAATACTATTTTATTCTAACTCTTTCAACACCCGAATCACCTCCTCACACATTTCTTCTGTAAAATCGAGGTGAGTGACAAAGCGAATTGCTCCCGGGCCTATAGTTACTGCCCGGATTTTATTTTTAGCAAGTTCTTTTATAAGATCATCTGATGACCTGGGGGGCTTTACTGAAAAAATTACAATATTGGTTTTTACCGGTTTCACTTCTTTTATATACGATAACCGAGAAAGGCAATGGCCGATTTTTTTTGCCCGGTCATTGTCTTCTTTTAATCTATTAATATTATGATCTAAAGCATAAATCCCCGCCGCTGCCAGGAAACCTGCCTGGCGCATGCCCCCACCCATCACTTTCCTGATCTTGCGGGCTTTGGCAATCAATTCAGATGAACCAATCAGGCAGGAACCTACCGGTGCACCCAATCCTTTGGAAAAGCAGATGGATATCGTATCAAATAATTTACCGTACTGCAAGGTGTTTTCATTCGTTTCAACCAATACATTAAATAATCGGGCTCCATCCAGGTGCAGTTTAAGTCCCTTTTCTTTGCAAACTGCATGTATGGGTCTTATTTCATCTAAGGTATAATAATTACCGCCTCCCCGATTGATGCTATTTTCCAGAATGACCAATTTGCTATTAGGCATCCAATCCACTTTGGGTTTTATTGCGGTGACCACATCATCCGAATTTAATTTGCCATCAGTACTATTAACCAGATGTATGGCTACTCGGGAGTTAAATGCATAACCCCCCAGTTCAAATAAATAAATATGCGAGGTGGAGTCCATGATCACTTCATCCAGATCCTGGGTATGTATTTTTACTGCGATTTGATTGGTCATGGTGCCTGAAGGGCAGAATAATGCTTTTTCATGTCCAAACAAGGCTGCCACTTTTGCTTCTAATTCATTCACAGTAGGGTCCTCGTGAAATACATCATCTCCCACGGAAGCAGACATCATGGCTTTGAGCATTCCTGACGATGGCCGGGTGATCGTGTCTGAAATAAGGTCTATATGCATTGGGTAAACAGATTACAATTTTACGCTTTTTTGGAGATTTATTATTATATATCCCGTTTATACGCTGTGATTAAAATATCTTTGAATCTCCATTCATGCGGCTTACTTTTTTAATTATATTCTTTACTATTTCTTTTTTTAACTCTTTCAGTCAGGAACGATTATTCAGTTATTCTCAAATCAAAATGGGTACTGAATTTAATATTAAAGTTTATTCCACAGACTCCGCCATGACAACTGAAATAGTAAATCAGGCATGGACAAGGATAGATGAAATAAACCTGGTGTTCAGCGATTATACCCAAACCAGTGAATTAGCCCGAATACATGCTCATAAAGGAAGTCCGATAAAAATCAGTGATGAATTTGCCTCCCTCTTAAAGCTATCATTAAAATACAGTAAGGCCAGTGGCGGCGCTTTTGATGTTAGCGTTGGGGCACTATCGAGATTATGGAGAAGATCAATAAAGATGAATGAATTTCCCGCTAAAGAAAAAATAAAGGATGCTCTAAAAAATATTGGTTATAAAAAGATAAAACTAAATGGGAATAACCTCACTATCCGGGAGGGCCTTTTTCTTGATTTTGGTGCTATAGCCAAAGGGTATGCCGTGGATGAAGCATATAAAGTACTATTGAATAAAAATCTAAAAAAATCTATTGTAGATGGTGGTGGTGATATCTATGCCGGTGAGTCTACAGATCCGAAAGGATGGAAAATTGCAATAAAAATAAAAACTGAAAAACAATGGCGAGATTCAGTCGTGTATGTAAAAAACAAAGGAATAGCTACATCCGGTGATCAGTATAAATATATAGAAGATGATCAAGGCAACCGATACGCTCATATCATCAATCCCAAAACAGGATATGGAGTAAAAGGGCCATTACTGACTACCGTGGTTGCTGATAATGCAACTCATGCCGATGCCTTAGCGACTACCTTGAGCGTATTAAATGGAAAAGAGGAAAAAAAATTTAAACGAAAATTAAAAACCAGGTACACTATTTTTTGAGAAATGGAGTACTCAAAATGGTAAAAAAATCGTAGCACCCACACGCATAAAGATTTTTGCGATCACTTATTTTATTTTCTTTCGAATCCACCCACGATCCATGGCAAGGTGCATTACTTTACTCCTGGTATACATTATTTCAAGCGGCACGTTGGACAACAGGCAATAAAAGAATCCTTCCTCAGGTATACTAACAAAATCCGAAGTAAAGCCTCCCTGTGATCCGGTATGAGAATACACCGTATGTCCGAAGAATTTTGAAATAAACCAACTCAGTCCCATATGTGATGGAATAGAATCTTTCCAATTGGGTAATGGATATACCGAGCGGGATAAGAGATTGACTTCAGGATCTGCAAATAAATTGGAACGTATTGCTTTTTCGTAGAGATACAATTCATCTACATTGCTCCATACCCCACCATTGCCTGCTGCATTAAAAGTAGGTTCTTCTCCAAAGTCCCGTTCTGTCCAGCCGGCACCTATCGGAAGATACGCATGACTCACTCCTGTGCTTGGATGAGATCCGTCTGTGATTGTACTGCTTTTCATACCGGAAATGGTGAAGATTTTTATTTTGATATAATCCTGCCATTTTAATCCCGTTACTTGCTGTATGATCAAAGCAAGCGCATTAAATGCAGGATTGGAATAATGGTATCGGCTACCCGGTTCAAATTCAAGTGTATCGTTGGTCAAGATCGGAGCCCAATTCTGAGCATCATCGGCGGTGAGGTAATACACGCTATCCTGGTATGGATTTCTGTTGTCCCGCAAACCCGAGCTATGTGTAAGCAGATGATATATCCTTACTTTTTTGCCAATCTCTTTATTTTTAAAATCCGGAAAAAATTTAATTAGAGAGTCATTTAATGAAATTTTTTTATCGAAAACAAGATTTAAAATAGCATACGCTACGAATGTTTTAGAAATGGAACCGGTATTAAACAGAGATTGCGAATTTATTTTTTTGCCAGAACTTAAATCTTCCACACCTTGGTATTCTTCCAGCACCGTAGAATCCCAGGACATTATTTTAAGTGCATATCCCGGAGCTGTATCCGTATTTGATGCAGTATAGCCCTCAACGAGGCTATTGGATTTTTGATTATCTTCTTTACATGAAGTTAAGATCAGTCCCGCAACCATTAATAGCGCTAATTTTGATACCATATCCCTATATTTATCCCCTAAAGTAATAAGAATATATGAAGATACGATTTTGCGGAGCAGCAAAAGAAGTAACCGGGTCATCCCATATGGTTATCCTGGATGATGGTTTCAAGATTTTGCTTGACTGTGGTATGTTTCAGGGAGAAAATAATGAAGAGCTGAATAAACAATGGTTTTTTAAACCCGATCAGGTAGATGCAGTCGTATTATCCCATGCCCATATAGATCATTGTGGCCGATTGCCCAAGCTGGGTCGGGATGGATTTGAAGGTAATATATATTGTACTCATGCCACACGTGACCTGGCAGCCATCATGATGATGGATAGTGCCAAAATACAGGAAAACGACGCAGAATATGAAAATAAAAAGAATGCCAAGCACGGTGCAAAACTAGCCCCAATACAACCGCTGTATACCATTAAAGATGCCGGCCGCATTATGCGCAACTTTATCAGCTTTAATTACAACCGGTGGTTTCGAATACACGACAATGTAGAGATACTTTTTCGCGACTCAGGCCATATACTTGGCAGTGCCAGTATCACCATGCGAATAAAAGAAGGTAAAAAAGTAAGTATGCTTGGGTTTACTGCAGATATTGGTCGTGCAGGCAGACCTATACTTAAAGATCCCGAGCCCATGCTGCCTGTAGACTACCTGATTACCGAATCTACCTATGGAGACAGACTTCACGAAACAGCTCCCAATGCTGACGATAAATTCTTATCTATCATCAGGGAGACTTGCCTGCAGAAAAAAGGGAAATTGATCATTCCTGCTTTTAGCGTGGGGCGTACGCAGGAGATAGTCTATATGCTTGACCAGGCTGCTAATAAACATGAGTTGCCACCCATACCAGTTTACGTAGATAGTCCACTGGCAGTAAACGCAACTAATGTGTTTCAGTCACATCCCGAATGTTTTGATGCCGAATTGCATGAATACATGTTGTTTGATAAAAATCCATTTGGATTTAATGGCCTTACCTATGTAAAGACCGTAGAGGATTCAAAAGGATTAAATGTGAAAGACCATCCTTGTATTATCATTAGTAGCTCAGGAATGGCCAATGCAGGTCGGGTACGACATCACCTGGCAAACAATATCGAAGATCCAAGAAATACCATATTGATAGTCGGATACTGTTCGCCCAATACACCAGGGGGAATGTTGCGCAACGGGGTAGATGCAATTAAATTTTTTGGTGATCTAAAACAAGTACGGGCCAGCGTACAGATCATGGACAGCTTTTCCGGTCACGGGGATCAGCATGAAATGTATAATTATTTAAAGAATCAGACTTCCTCAGTACAGAAATTGTTTTTAGTACATGGTGACGAGCGGGTAATGCCTTCCTGGAAAGAATTTTTAAATGAAAAAGGATTTAACAATGTTACTATACCATCCCTGGGGCAGGAAATAGATATATAGATGGTGAAACTCAAACATACTTTATCTATTGTATTTTTTTTGGTTGCCTGTAATGTCACTGACTATAAAGTAGGTGACACCAATGCAGAATGGTCTTTGCCCTTATTATCAGGCAATATCAAAGCAATCAATCTCGCAAAGCAGACAGCATCCGACGCTGAAGTACTGGTCCAGCCTGATGGGTCCATTTTATTGAGATACCCGGGAAATACGCTTACTAAAACCAAAAAAGAAATCTTTCTACCGGTGCAAAGTGGTGGTATTCCCATACCTATGACTGATACTTCGACCCGGGTCACCCTGCCCATAGTGGGAAATGTAATCATTAAAAAGGCAATACTGGCCAATGGAAACTATTGGTTTTCCTATAGTCATAACAGAGCGGAAAACATACTGCTGCAATTGTTTGTACCACAAATGAAAAGAGGGAATCAGATCCTGAATCATTTCATCGACATACCCTACAGCGGGAATAATCCTACTTTTGGAAGCACGGATAAATTCTCTTTAGACGAAATAGAAATGATACCGGAGAAAAATCAAATTGACCTCCGGTATATTGGCACTAATGCCAATCAAAACAGGTTTAAGATAAATACATTGTTTTTTCAATTTGATCAGTTGGATTTTAAATATCTGCAAGGATTCATGGGTCAAAATGTATATGACCTTAAAAAAGACAGCATTGCCATCGACTTATACGATTCATTTATACCAGGGGCATTGATCGTAGACGATCCCAAAGTGATTATGACCGTGACCAATTCGTTCGGTTTTCCGTCTAAGGCATTAATCCATGATTTTACCATTCTGACCAGGTCGGGTTTGATTTCATTTAAAAGTAAATTATTCGATGAGGGTATGCTTTTTAATTATCCGGTCTTAGCTGAGTCAGGTCAGTCGAAGACCACCACGTTTGTTTTTGATAAGAACAATTCCAATGTACGTGATGTTTTAAATGCCCAGGCACAGCGCGTAATCTACGATATAGATGCTTTATCCAATCCCAATCTAATACAGGATTCCACTTATTTTATAAATGATAATGCGAGATTTGAAGTAAAAGTAAGTGTAGAATTTCCATTGAAGGTAAAAATAAATCAATATCCTGCTGATAAGACATTTGAGGTAGATGCCAGTGCTTTGGAAGATTTACGTGAAGGTTCATTATTGATAGAATCGGCCAATACCATTCCGATGTCTGCAAATGCCCAGTTTTATCTTTTTAATAGTACAGATCAGATCATAGACTCTGTGTTTGCAGTACCGCAGTTGGTTTTCGCTGCAGCCAATACCAATGATGCAGGAATATCAATCAATGCTGCAATTCACCGGTTGACCATACCGGTACCTTCAGATAAAATTAGACTGTGGTCACAGGCCAAAAAATTTAAAGTGACAGCCTGGTTTAATACTCCGGTCAATAAAAATATAGTCCAGATTTCTGATAAAGATGACCTGAATATAAAAATGGCATTTGTAGGTAAATTAAAATAATAGGATTGAGATTTGGAATTCTAATTTTTGTTTTAGTCTGCACATTATTACCGCTTAATGCGCAGGAGATTGGGCTTAATTGGTTGCAATCCCAACAGGTATTTCATGGAAGGAATACTGCGGTGCCTTTTCCTGAAAAGACAGTTATTGGCTTGCCTGATATTTCCGGTATGTTATTTAATGAATCAGGCCGTTTTCAAAACTGGATTACAGATAGAACCATTTCATTGGAAAATTTTTGGTCGGGATTGGAACGAAAAGACTATACAGCCAGTGTTGCCTGGACAGGAAGGACTTTCTTTTTTGGTAAAAAATATAAAAAGTTTCAATGGGGTATTTCACACAGTATCGATGGTGAAACTAATTTTAAATACCACAAAGATTTGGTGGGCCTGTTTACTTTTGGCAATTATGGATTATTGGAGAAAGAACCCCTGGCAAAAAGCCAGTCCCTGTCCCTTACCCCGGTATTTAATACCAGTTTATATCAAACTATTGGCCTGGAATCAGGATTATTTATTAATGATCAATTGAGTATAGGGGCCGGTCTGAAATACATCAGTGGTTTTTTCAATACCGTGTCTGATGTAAGACAATTTGACCTGGATATTCGGGACCCATTTACCATAAAAGCGACCGAAAACTGGTCTGTTCAATCGGCTAATTTAATCAGATCATTATCTTTTGACAGTACTACCATCAGCCGGAGTCAAATTGATTTTGGAAAACATCCGGGATTAGCTTTTTCTATTGGTATATTTTATAATTCGGATGTACTCCAAATCGGAGCCCAATTGCGTGATATAGGATTCATTAGTTGGAATGGAGATAATTTTTCGAGATCAGGTGTCACATCGTATAGCGGAATAAGGGTAAATGATTTACTTACAGCAGATAAGAATATATTTAATCAAATCACCGATACATTAAAAAGTCTTGGCACGGTGCAACAATCGGCAGTTCGTTATAAGACTTCATTGAGAAGTAAGTTTATAGCAGATGTATTATATGATATTAGTCCCAAATTCTCAGTTGGAGCCAGCGTACTGTATAGATTCAATTATTTTGATCCCTATTGGAAGCTGGCGGCGGGAGCCCTTTTTAGTCCATCTAAAATTATAAATATGGGTAGCCAGGTATCATTTGATCAATACGACAACCTCAGTATAGGATTGTTTGGAGCGATAAATGTTTCGGTGATCCGGTTTTATGGCAGTATAGATCATATCCCGGTATTAGTCACTCCGGATAAAGTAAATAGGTTTAGTGGGAATGTGGGGCTGGCAGTGATGTGGTGAAAATAATCTAAAACGAAATACAACCCGGTTCCAATATCTGACAGTTTTTAATATGGAAACCCATTTCCACTACAGCGCCTTTCCCGCTTCCAATGATTTAATTGCAGCTTCTATGGATTTTTTATTTATATCATCGCTAGCCTGGGTTAAAGCAGTCTTAGCAAATTCCAGGGCTTTTTTGTAATCGCCTTTAGCAGATAAGCCACGCATCATGCCTACGGTGGTCGGCCATGCACCGTTATTCTTTTTATAATTTTTTTCAAAAATCATCAACGCTTCATCTACTTTTTTCTCATTCAATAGTCTGCGACCGTATTGATGTAACTCTACAGCAGAAGCTACTTCCATTGCCTGATCCATTATTTTTTTTGATTCATCCGCTTTGCCCAGTTTAGATAAGATCTTTGACTTCACTGATAAAGTATTAAAATTATTTAATCCGCCTAGATTGGGGCTGGTAGCTGAATTAATCCAGTTCAGTGCTTCTTCCAGGTTTATATTATTTTGTTCACACCAATTGGCAGCAGCTTGCAGACTCGGAGGATCAAACCCGAGTTCGCCGGACATCTGTGATTTAATATGTGCCAACATTGTTGAATTCAGGTCTACTTCGATGACCATTGGTATTCTCCAGTATTCCCAATCCAACCCCAGAGATACCGCATTTTCTTTCTGATCATAAAAAGTAAAATTTAATCTTTCTTGTGATGTGGGCATGTTTTTGATTTGTTTAGTACCCACGCGCAAGACATCCAGTTTTTCATCATAGAAATAAGATCCCCACTCATTTATATTTTTATTAAAAATCAACGTGGTGCTGTCTTCCTGTAAGGCCATAAATAAGGCGTATTTGCCTGCTGCGAGTTTTTTACCGTTGATCATCACATCGGTTGAAAATGAAATGGTAGTACATTCGTCAGCACCTGCTCTCCAGGGTGATGGTATATTAGAGCCAAATCCCAATACAGAAAAGCCATACCAGGCAATGCCAGTACCCCAGATTTTACCTTCCCTGCCTTTAACACCCGGAGCATTCCATTTTACTTCGATAGCGGTAGCACCTACGGACCTTCCTACCGAGCTTGGGTAATTATTATTTTGCGGAATTCTGATCGCTTGTGCATTCATAAATAAAAATACTGCAAGCACAAAGAATGCCGTGAAGACAGGTCTGATAATACTGGATTTAAGCATAAAATGGATTTTTTAAAAATTGAGATACAAAACTAAAGGTATTTTGGAATGCTCACATCCCTCAGATTGGGGGAGTGCTGCGGGTAAATAGTAAACTACGATTGATTAATACTAAAAACTGATTTTGGCCCCTTTTTTGTGCAAGGATGGGATCTCTTTTAATGAAGCAGACCCATACCAGGGATGCATTTCCATAATCAATGATCCCGCTTGAATTGCCGGATCGGTTTCGGTAAGTGCCTTTGCTTCCTCTATCGTGGCGACATCAAAAATATATATACCCCGGATATCTTCATCTGAATTCATAGGACCTGCCAATACCAGTTTTCCTTCTTCCGCGAGCCTATTAATATTGGCCATATGAGCGGCCTGTAGATTTGCTCTTGTAGTAGAGTCTGAGGATCTGTTGGGTCCCCTCTTTAAAAATACCAATACATATGGTTTCATTCCATAATCATCGGCTCCCCATTTTTTAGCTGTCACAGAATCAAAGGCATACGTTTCCTGTTCAGCATGGATAACAGGTTTGGTTTCAACTGTATTTTTACATGCAGCATACAGGCAAATAAAAATAAAAAAGAATGCACCTATTCTCATAAACCCGATACTATTTTTCATAGACTCATTCTGTATTTAAATTATTCATGTGACCAGCTTGCACCTTCTTTTCCATCCTTTACTACAATCTTTACTTTTGACAACCTATCCCTAATTTGGTCAGACAATGCAAAATCTTTTTTAGCCCTGGCTTGCTGTCGCAGATCCAATACCAATTGCATCACTCCATCCATTTTATCAGAACTACCCTCTTTGGTGTCATCGTCTCTCAATCCCAATATGTCAATAAACCACTTATTCATTTCTGAAACAAGACGGCTTAATGTATCTTCTGACATTTGATTCACATTCGTATGTCCATCTTTGAAAGAATTGATTTTAGTTACGAGGTCGAATAATATTGCCAATGCCTTAGGGGTATTAAAATCATCATTCATTTCAGTATAAAGATTATCTATACAGGTATTGATCTCAGCATTGATCTCAGGATTTAAAGTACTGCCATTGGTTTTGAGCTGTTTTACTGATTTCGTAGCTTCCAATAATCTTTTAAATCCTTTTTCTGCACCCTGCAAGGCTTCGTCGGTAAGATCCAATGTGCTGCGGTAATGAGTTTGCAGCATAAAAAATCGAATCACCATCGGTGAATAAGGTTGAGTAATAAACTTTGAATCACCGGTAAATAACTGAGCAGGGGATATCGTATTTCCATCACTCTTACTCATTTTTTTACCATTCAGCAGCAACATATTGGCATGTATCCAGTATTTGGCAGGAGCATGATCAAAACATCCCACATTCTGAGCTATTTCGTTTTCATGATGTGGAAATTTAAGATCATAGCCACCTCCATGGATATCAAAAGTTTCACCGAGGTATTTGGTACTCATTGCGGAACACTCCAAATGCCAGCCGGGAAAACCTTCTGACCACGGTGAAGGCCAATGCATCAAATGCCTTTCATCGGCTTTGATCCAGATGGCAAAATCAGTAGAATCATTTTTTTCATCCTGATTTTTTAATCTTCGTGACTCATCCATTAAATCGTCCAATACTTTGCCTGATAGTTTGCCATAGATCCCTTTTTCTTTTACCAGTTTTTGTGTATCAAAATACACAGAACCGTTTCGCTCATACGCATATCCATTAGCCAATATGGTTTTGACCATTTCTATCTGTTCTACTATATGGCCTGTAGCACGTGGTTCTATACTGGGTGGCAATACATTAAATACATCCATCATCTTATGGAATCCGTTCATGTATCGCTGTACTACCTCCATTGGCTCGAGGTTTTCAAGCTTGGCCTTTTTGGATACTTTATCCTCTCCTTCGTCGGCATCACCTTCGAGGTGACCCACATCGGTGATGTTGCGTACATACCGTACTTTGTATCCGAGCTGCATCAGGTACCGGTAGATGATATCAAAACTGACAAAAGTGCGGCAATTGCCCAGGTGTACATCACTATATACGGTAGGGCCGCAGACATACATACCTACTTTGTTTTCGAGTAATGGTTTAAATAATACGTGTTGCCTTTCCAGGCTATCATACAGAAAAAGTTCGCGATTCATGTTTGGAAGGGCGAAGATAGGGAAATATCAAACTCAGGAATACTAAGTTTTGAGTTTACAGGTCAGGTTGTATCAATTTAAAACCAAATCAATTCTCACAAGCCATTATATTACTGGCTACATACGTTTTCGATGGTGCATCTTCGAAGGCAAAACAATTAATCAGGCATCTTTCTTTTGTGGGAGTCAAATCAAAAGTAATGATCTCGCCTTGAGTAAGTGATTGAAGGGCTTTGCTATCGGCAGTTTCACTGCAATAGTTCATCACGGAAATTACATCAGTATATTTTTGTTTGGTGAATATTTCTGTCCAATCTGCTTGTACTTCTATAGTAGGGTCTATGATTTGAAATACATAGGCTTCGCATCCTTTTCGGATTACTTTGGCTTTATGTTTGCCGGTACCCTGGCAGGACGATGATTCTGCATCGGAAGATTTAGTGCATGAGAGTACAGCCAATATAAATAAGAATCCAACAGCTTTCATGAACAAGTAAACGGATGAAATCCCGAAACCGTTGGCGAAGTAGCAGGGAATAAAAGAGTTTAGAGTAAGGCAGAATCTAAAATTGAAATTCTTTTGGGAGGCAGGTGCTGATTCTGTCTCAGTTATACCTCTCCCGGCAACAGGTTAAGATAGTTTTCCTTCCATACTTTTAATTCCGTTTCCTGATCAAAATTTCCCCCGGAAAGTATTACCAGGACTCTTTTGCGACTGGTTTGTCTTTTGAGCCATTGATGCATGGCGGCCATGGCCACCGCACTGGTGGGTTCCACTCTGATTTTGAGTAAATGATTGAGCCACTGAGTCCAGTATTGGATTGCCTGTTCACTTACTTCTATCATATCGTCCAGTTTCAACAGGTATTCGAATGTCAGTGTACCTACCGCAGGAGTCATCACACCATCGGCTATCGTATCCGGTGTCCCGTTTAGTTTTTGAATAGATTTAGCTCGAATAGACATGGCGGCATCATTTGCATTTAGGGGCTCGCCACCAATGACTTGAATTTTGGAGGAACTACCGCGCGCTGCGATATAAGTACCCGATAATAAACCACCCCCTCCACATGGTGCACATACTGCATCTGCTTGCTGCATTTCATTCAATGCTTCCAGTGTAGCAGTTCCCTGCCCAGCCATTACCAGTTCATTATTAAAAGGATGTATCCAGTAAGTATGTTCTTCTTCTGCAGCCAGTTTTACCCTGGCATCTACCTCGTCCCGGGTATCAAATAATTTTAGTTCGGCCCCATACGATCTGCAAGCTTGCATTTTTATTTTAGAAGCATACGATGGCATGAAAATCGTGGCTGGTATGCCAAATTGTTTTGATGCCCATGCCACTGCCTGGGCATGATTACCTGAACTTTGTGCTACGATATGATCTACCCGGATATTATTTTCTTTTAACCAGGCTACCGTGTTTACTGCTCCTCTTGCTTTGAAAGCACCTATTTTTTGAAGGCATTCTGTTTTAAAATAAATTTCGTGTCCCAGCCATTGATTTAATAAATCAGAATGAAACAGGGGTGTATGATGTATATACGTTTTTATTCGATCATGTGCTTCCGTGATATCTTTGAGCTGAATCATATACCATCTAAGATAAAGAATGAATCCCAATTCCAATAATAGGTCACTTCAATATCATCTCCATTATTTTATTAGTTCTGGCAGCGGTGATACCAGTACTTGGGCATATGCCAATACCTCTTATATCATCTAGTATAGTTTGGATTAACGGAAGTTGAATATTGACAGGAATTTCAAATACCTGTTTTTCGGGTGGCTTACCATCAAGATGAAGGCTTACGGTATTATCCCCAAAGAAGGGAAAACTTATCGTTCCTTTACTTCCATAGACAGTAGTCATTTCCATTTCAGCATTTTCGGATGTAGTAAAGCACCATGATCCTTGCCCGGCTATACCCGATTCAAACTGGAATTGGCCCAGTACCAGATCATCAGCCTTGTATATTCCCGCCTGATTAATTGCAATACCCCGGGCAGATTGGATAGGTCCGAATAGCCAATCCATAATATCGAGTTGGTGACAGGCAAGATCATTGAAATAGCCGCCTCCGGAAATACCCGGATTGGTACGCCAATTTTCTATATTTTTTCGTGAAAACTCCAGGTCTTTCTTTAATGATTTATGCACTTTAATATCAACCAATCGAATATTGCCTATCGTGCCATCATCGATCCACTTTTTAACTGCAATAAAATTAGGTAAAGCCCTTCTGTAATAAGCGACAAAGAGTGGTACTTTATTTTTAGAACAAACATCGATCATTTCAAGGCATTCCGCATAGGAGTTTGCCATGGGTTTTTCTACATATATCATTTTGCCGGCTTCAGCCGCTTTTTTTACATAATACGAATGTACATGAGGCGGGGTAGCAATATATATCGCATTTATTTCGGGATCATTGATCAAGGCATCTGCATCGCTATACCATTTGGGTACCCCATGCCGTACAGCATAGTCCTTTGCCAGATCAGCAGACCGGCGCATTACAGCCGTGAGTATGGATCCTTCTGTTTTATTAAAAGCCGGGCCACTTTTTATTTCGCAAACATCTCCTGCTCCTAGTATTCCCCAGGAAATTATTTTCATATAAAATATTTGTGCAAATATGCTGAATAGAACTCAAAACAACTTTTTTAAAGTTCTGTTATTATATGGCAAACCAGTAATAGAAATGAATATCTCTCCGTTTATTTGCATCATGAAATCATTGTATATCGGTTGCTTTTTAGCCATTTTCATTCACACCCAGGCTCAGTCAGTAATGGGGTCATGGAAGACAGTAGACGATCGGGATGGTGCAGAAAAATCGTACGTGGACATATATGAAACAAATGGAAAAATTTTTGGTAAAATAACCAAACTCTTAAAAGAACCTGAAGATAAAGTATGTGATAAATGTAAGGGAATACGAAAAGACAAACCACTGATGAATATGATCGTGATCGAAGGACTCACTGCACAGGGGACTAATTTTACCGGAGGGCGAATTTATGATCCGGTGACAGGAAATGACTATGCATGCAGTATTTGGCTGGAACCCGGCAAACCGAATGAATTGCGTGTAAGAGGAAAACATTGGTCCGGAATATATCGCACCCAGACCTGGTTCAGGGCCCAGTAGATTTAAGTGATAACAAAAGATATCATCATAATAGAAGACCTATTTGCCCAACTATACACTTATAGTTAATTAAATCAAATCTATTATGAAAACAAACAAATTTAAGTGGATGGCAATAGTCATCGCAGTAGGTATTTGCAGTTTTGCCTATGCCCGTAAAATGGCGCTCACGCCATGTGAAACAAATTGTATAAATAGATCAGCAGTAAAGTACCGAGCCTGTCTGCACCTGGCACCACAAAATCAAAGTGCTTGCATCACCAGAGTATTTGCTGAGCTGGCCTCGTGCAAGGCTGGTTGCCAATAAGATAATGGCTCCGTAGATCTGCATGATGTTGATCGGTACCTAAGGTATTGATCAACATCTTTTTTTCTGATTAGTAGTCTTTTACTATGTTTACCATTATTTGAAAGTATGGTAAAAGTCTCCAAGAGTATTGTCATCCGGTACAAATAACCTGGTGATTGCATTAAATGAAAATGAAGTAGACAAAACTATTTACTGATGATACAAGGTCAGATATCGGATCAAAGCCTGAAAAAATGAAATTTGCTCATTCAATCAATGATCTCGTAGTAAAATTTATCAGACTAGATACGAATGATGAAACAACATCGGATATGTTGGTAATGTAAAGATAATATCCGATGGGCTATAGGGCATTTGAATTTTGTAAAAGAGAATTATAGCTCGATGTATTTCAATACGAATTAGAAGTCTTGCATAAGGCAGGATTTGTACACCGGGATTTAAAACGACCCTCTACTGTCCCAGGGATGGTTTTGATAATATATTTCTGACTGATAAAAGACTAAGGCTGATACATGAAGGAATTTCTGCTTTGAAATCCCAAGTAGGAGACAGGCTGTTTGAAAAGTTTGTACAAGAGGAATAAAAAAGAAATGGAAATACTTAGTGATTCTTTTCTGAATCGGTAATGTAAAATTCCAGGCTCTAAAATTGATATACCATGGCATTGCAATGCATTCCTGCTCCTACCGAAGCGAATACTACGATATCTCCTGCATTGATTTTGTATTCTCCAAGCTCACCTTTTCTGATCATACTCAGCATATTTGGAATAGTCGCCACAGAAGTGTTACCCGTGAATTCAATAGTAGTGGGTATCTTTCCGTCAAAGGAAAGGTTTTTAAGATTGTACATGTCTGCCAGGTTATTGGCGATCGCGTGCAGCATCTTGCCATTGGCCTGATGAAATAAAAAAAGAGAAACATCAGATGCGGTGAGGCCTGCTTTATCCAATGCTTCTTTTATCACCCGCGGAAGCCATATGGTAGCATATTTATATACTTCACGGCCATTCATCTTAAACAATGAAAAATGATCCAATTCTTTATTATAGGAACTGCCTTGATAGATACACGATACATCATCCTGTGCGTGGGAATAGGTTGCATAAGACATCACACCGCCCGGCATTTCATCAGAAGCAGACACTATAGCTGCACCACAACCATCAGCCAATATCATTGAATCCAGGTCGTATACATCTACAAAACGCGATGCTACCTCAATGCCCACCACGAGTACATTGCGCGCATCTTTTAATTGTATGGCCTGATGGGCCGATACCATACCTTGTATCCATCCGGGACAACCGAATAAAATATCATAGGCAAAGCATTTGTAATTTTTTATTGCCAGGCTGTGTTTGAGTAAAGCCGCCATATTGGGTATAGTATGATATCCTTTACCTCCCGGCAACATATTCCCTGCATTATGTGTTACTATTATTCCATCTATTTCTTCTTTATCCAGTCCGGCATCCAATATTGCAGACAGGGATGCCTTAGTCATTAATGGTACTGAATCTTCATCATCCTTTACATATCTGCGCGATTTGATTCCCGTGATGGATTCCAGTTTTTCAATGATTTGATCTGTAGGCTTTGGATTGACCTGTCCATTTTTATCCATAAAGCGACTACCTAAAAAATAAGCATTTTCTATGATACGCTCCGGGAGATGGTGCCCGGTACCTTTGATTATGGTTTTCAATACAAGTTTATTTGATAAAAAGAGGTGCAAGCTAATAAATTTTATTTTTGTGTCATACAAGTTGTATCCCGATTGCAAATGACCTATCTGCAGGTAATATAGTAAAGTTGGATAGGGGCAACAAAACAGACTTATTTGGGGCTAAATGCCTAAAATTGTATAAATGCGAATTAACCCCTATAGTATAGTAATTACGGATCATTGCATTAATGCCTACCTTTTTAATTTTTCAATTCTAAATTATTAAATGCTTCATTATTAAACACATAGGCACATAGATATCGTGAGGATTCACATAGAAATTTGAATCTGAAAGTGTATCACTCAAGAGCACAAAGTTATATTGCTTCGCCATTTTAATATTTACTTTAGTAAATCAGCTCCATTTGGTAAGTCGTTATATGTGATGCCTTACAAATTCTATGTTACAATCTGTTTAAAGCTGATTTTAAATTAGAAATAAGTACTCAAAAATGCGAAGAACCAAAATTACCCTTAAGGGTGATGTAAACAAAAATGAATTATATAATTTTTGCAGAATAATTTATTTGTTATGAGACCTATTCATCTCCTGGTTATATTAGTAATGGTAGGACAAATGCATGCTCAGCGTAAAGTTGAAGTAAAATTGATGTTTGAAAACCGAATCAGGGAGGCCATCATATCAATTCCCACCACACCACCGGCTGCAGATGGATATCCCATCGTATTAATGGCTCATGGCACTTCTGGTGATGCTGCTGTATTTTATAATGCCCATGGATGGAAAGAACTTGGACAAAAAGAAAATTTTATTACTATATTTCCTTCCTCTCTCGAATGGTGTTTTTACAACAAAAACTTTGATCGATATACTCATACCAGCAGATGGGTATGTGGTGGTTTATTGGATTCCCTTTGTGTTCAGGAGTTTCCCAAATTAATAGACGATGTCGCCTTTCTAAAAAAGTTGATTCAATTGGTTTCCGACAGCATCAAAATAAATAAGAGCAAGGTATTTATGGCAGGTTTTTCAAATGGCAGCAATATGGCACATAAGATAAGCATGGATGCCACGGATGTTTTTTCGGCATCAGGTGGAAGCAGCGCCAGCCTTCATGAATTGGATACAGTACATCAACCGACTCCTTGCCGCATCCCTATGTTTTATATTGTGGGTACTAAAGATGACCGATATTTCACTGATCTTTTTCCAACAGAATTGCCTTTTGGTGGAGACAGTACCCTTATTTACTTATAAGGATCTATTAACCGGGCTTTGTTGTGCCAGGGGTTGTCAGATAAATTCTCTAAGCTGGAGACTCCCCTATCCAAAGTGTATACATGGACTACCTGCCGACCCGGTGAAAAATGTGCTCCTTATGTATTTATGCTCAATAAAGGACAAACTCATCAATTTCCCAATGGAATAAACCACCCAATAGACGCTCCTAAAATATTATGGGAATTTTATAATAATCCACCTCCTGTAACATTATCTACCGGTACCAAACTCAGTGTATTTCCTGATCAAATCAAAGTATATCCCAATCCTGCGTCAAATTACATAATGGTGTCCCCTGTTCGAAATTTTACTTATGAATTAGAAGTGTTGGGAATTAATGGACAAAGATTATTGAGAAAATTAAATTTATCGGGTGAAAACAGGGTTTCACTCCATGGTCTTGCAAAGGGAACGTATATGATAAAGTGTATAAGTGCAGAAGTTACATTTTATAAGAAAATAATAATTGTCTGACTCGTGGATCTGACCACAATTACTCGATATAAATTGCAATAGAAACACTGGATAACCCTGAGAATTGAATATATCAATTTCTACCCTTAAAAAATTAAGTGACCTTCGGTGTATTCAGTGGTAATTAAAAGTTTGTTGCCAAGCAACAACAACGATTCGGTGTGTTTATGACCACAATCTATCCCAGGCTCTAATTTCATTCCACTCCGGAGTTGGTGCAAACATTTGCTGACCTTTTATAATAAATTCTTTCACCACATCCTCGTTCAGTTCTACACCGATGCCCGGTTTTTCCGGAACTTTTACATATCCGTCTTTTACAAATGGTTTTTCTATGCCGGTCACGAGGTCTTCAAACTTCGGACTATCTACTGCATGATGCTCAAGCCACAAAAAGTTTTCGGTAGCGGCAGCGGCATGCACTGAGCCTAAAAATGAAACCGGCCCTGCGGCATGGTGCAGCATAAATCCAATTCCATTTTCACTTGCATAGTCACCGATTCTTTTTGTTTCTAATATTCCTCCTGCAGTATTGGGATCGGGATGTACTATATCTACTGAATGTTTGTCTATGATTTCTTTGAATCCCCCCTGCAGCATATAAATATCTTCTCCGGTTTGGGTGGGTGTGTTAGTAGAGGTAGTGATCTCTCTCCACTGATCAGTATACTGCCAGGGTATGATATCTTCAATATAAGCCAGGTTGTATTTTTCTACTGCCTGTGCTATTTTGATTGCTTCATTTACACCAAAGTGACCCCAATGGTCAGTACCCATAGGTATTTCATAGCCTATTTGTTTGCGCATGATATCCAGAAATTCGCACAATCTTTCTATGCCTTTTTGAGTGATCTGCACACCGGTAAAGGGATGTTTTGCCAGGTTGTAATTGCGGTATTCGTATTGATAGGGTTTGTATTTACCTTCCGGTGCATTGATTATAGCACCGGGTATATCTTTGAGCAGATTGATGCCTATATCCATTTTAAGGGCAGTATATCCTTTGTCTAATCGCTCCTGCATTCGTTTAGCGTATTCATATGGATCCTGAGAAATAGTGGTATCGCAATATACCCTTACCCGATCCCTGTATTTTCCACCCAATAGTTGATATACCGGTACATTATAGGCTTTGCCAACTATATCCCATAGAGCCATCTCTACCCCAGATACTCCACCACCCTGTCTTCCATGATGACCGAACTGAGAAATGATTTTAAATAGCCTTTCCACATTACATGGATTCTGGCCTAATAATCTGCTCTTTAAAAACAAGGCATATTCTTTTGCAGCGCCATCCCGCACATCACCATGGCCAATGATGCCCTGATTGGTATATATACGCACGATGGGTGTCCGAAATACCACGTTGCTGATTTCGGCTATCCGCATATCGGTGATCTTCAGATCAGAAGGTGCTGATAACCGGTTTACTTTTTGAGTAGTATATTCCAGTTGTTCTTCTATGGGCGACATGGCCATCGTACCCAGACTAAGCCCTCCCAGGCCCAGTTTTTGCAAAAAATCGCGACGAGGATTTGAATTGTTATCAGACATGGTATAAAAGGTTTTTTATTCTGGATTAAATATATAAAAAATTGTGATCATCAAAATCACGATCCCACCACTCCTTTCATTATATTATCCCATCGTTGATATTCTTCATTCTCTACAATGCTCTTCATCCTTTGAACACAAAACCACAAATCCATATACCTGGTATACAATGCCGCCACACCCAGTCGCAAGTTATTGGGAGGCCTGAAGTCAGGTATGATAGAAATGGCATCTTCAGCCGGACTGATCATAGCCTTGGATATACGATATGCTTCAGGGTGTTGTATAGATATATGTGATCCCCGGAGATGACTGGCCAATGGGCTTGCTATACTAAAACCTGATGGTAGTAATATATCCCGAATCATCTTCAATAAAAAATCAGTTTGTTGTATGCTTTTTTCTCTGATGCTGTCTATACCCGCTTCCAGTAATAGATCTGCTCCGGTCTCCACCGGCGCCAGGGAAAGTATAGATGGTGTTCCGGTTGCAAACTTTTGTATGGTACCTGCCGGTCGGTATACACTATCGAAATCAAAGGGGCGTTGATGTCCAAACCATGCCCAGATGGGGTTAATCAAATCAGATTGCAATTCTTTGCGTATATATAAATAGGCAGGAGAGCCAGGTCCACCATTGAGATATTTATAGGTGCAGCCGACTGCCAGGTCCGCTTTCCATTCATTCAACCTTATCGGAACTGCTCCGGTAGCATGACTGAGATCCCATAAAGTCAACGCTCGATGCCGGTGTGCATGTTCATTTATCGCATTCATGTCGTACAGGAAAGCCGACTTGTATTGAACATGACTGAGAGTGACCAAAGCCGTATTTGAATTAATAGCTTTTAGGAATTCGTTTTCATCGATGGTGATCTGATCAATACTTTGAACTATTTTAATCCGATGATCGGGAAATTGATTAGAAACCAGGCCTTGTAATACATACTGATCAGTGGGGAAGTTTAGTGCGTCAGTGACAATTTCATTTTTATCTTTATTAAATTTAAGTGCAGCATAGGCCAGTTTGAAAAGGTTTACTGAAGTAGTATCACCTATAAATATTTCATCGGGCTGTGCCCCTACCAATGTGGCAATTTTAGAGGCAATGCGATGAGGCAGTTCTAACCAGTTTTCATTCCACGACCTTATGAGACGATTTCCCCACTGATTATTTATTAACTCATTCAGCAGGCCTATTGATTTAAGGGGTAGTTTGCCCAGAGAGTTGCCATCAAGATATATATCATCTGATTGAGTAAAGCGGTTTCGAAACGATGACAGTTTGTCCTGAGCATCACCTAGCTCTGCTTTATCTCTATACTGCTCCAGTGTCATCATTATTTTTTAAGCAAAGCATTCATGATGTGATCAACCCAATTGGCATACATTTTACCGGATGGATGCAAACCATCATTGGCAACCAGGCCCGGGTCTTTATCAGCCAGTCGTGAATCAGGGGTAATGTCGATGTAAAGAATGCCCATTTTATTACATTCTTCTTTATTCACTTTATTGAATAAATCAATAGTAGAGGATATATTTTGTTTAGGTGATTTTTTTCCAAAAGGAGTCATTCCCCAATCCGGTATGGATAATACCAGCACATTATTAATATTGTTTTTGGCAAATTTTATTGCCCTGTTCAATAACTCCGCAAATTCCTTCCTATATATCTCTACATCCCTGCCCCGGTATTGATTATTTACTCCTATCAGTAAGGAAACCATATCAAAGGTCTGATCCCCCAGGTTTTCTTTAAGTATAGCAGCATTTAATTCATCTGTGGTCCAACCGGTTTTAGCTATGATTTTGGGAGTGGAGATGGAATAACCGGCTTCATTCATGCGTTTGGTCAATTGTATTGGGAACCGCTCATTTTCAGGGACACTTTCACCTATGGTATAGCTATCACCCAGTGCCAGATAAGTATGGGTGGTTGTGGGGTTGATTTGAGCATATACAGGCATATAGCTTATAAAAAGGAAAATTAAAAAATACTTCATTTGTAAAGGTGAAATTTACGACTAAATTGTCCTCCGCGATATATCGTATTTTTATATCTGATTAGCTATCGTAGGAGAGGTATTCATTGCATTTCTAATGCATGAATACGGTTCAACAGACAGATGATAGCAAATCAGAAATCCAATAAGTATAATTTATAGGGCTATGCGTATTTTCACCTATCTCTTCCAATTGATCGTATTTAAGTCTCTTACTGCTCTCAGTACATCTCTGCGACTGATTTGCCCTACTAGCTTTCCGGCATCGTTTACCACCAATAATCTTTTGTATTTGGTCTCCAGGAATATATTGGCGGCTTCACTGATGGATGTGTCTTCTTTCACTGTCTTCAATACATTGTCCATATAATTACTCACAGGTTGATTGGAGGTGGGACTGTTGTAATATTCTGATCCCACCAATAGTTTGAGACAGGTTTTATCATCAATCATACCGACTACTTCTTTATGATCATTGAGCACGGGTGCACCGGTGATTTTTTTGTCCAATAAAATATTTACCACCTCACTTATATCAGAGTCAGGTTTGAAAGTGATGAGTTGAGTGGCCATGTATTTTTTAACACTGATTTCGGGCTGGGGTACATGAGTGGTATCTACTGTTTTTTGCTGAAAGTTTTTCATACGAAGTAGTTTTTGGTTTGATTAGAATGACAAATGTCTAAAAATAGGCATACTTTCTGAATAACGCTAAAAATATTTAGTTATATTATTAAACTCATAATTTTAATATAAATATTTCTAAAAATCAATATAATATTTCTAAAAATCCTATGAATGTTATTTTTGGGTCAATTTTTCATACAACCAATTATTTACACGCTCCGTTTGTTCTGGATAAGTCCAGTGCCCCGTTTCCTGATACAACCATAATTGTTTGGGCGCTGTGATAATGTTGTATGCAGGGTACATGGAGGTAGGTGGGCAGGTCTCGTCATTAAATCCCCAGGTATATACTCCGGGTACTTTGATTTGACGGGCAAAATTTACCACATCATAATATGTGGCCGTTTTTATTTTAGTATCAACCAAATTGCCGGGGTTGTTTTTATCAAACATATGAGGCCAGCCTCCGGCCCTGTTTTGAATATAACCGGTGAGGTCTGATAAGGCCGGATAATATGCCCCCAGGTATTTTACTCTCTGATCCAGACCGGCAGTCACTATCGATAGTGCCCCACCTTGGCTTCCTCCCGTCACAGCCAGATTAGATCCGTCGTATTCTGGTATAGAATAAATAAAATCAATCGCTCTCACACAGCCTGCATATACCCGTTTGTAATAATACCGATCACGATCATCCAGGTTATATGTCCAGTATCCGGAGAGTGGACCGGCTCCCAGGTTTAAATATACAGAAGGATCCATAGTTACAGGTATTCCATGTATACCAATATCAAGTGTAATCAATCCTCTCTCGGCCATTCCAATATTTCCATTATAGGGTCTTACTCCTGCACCGGGCACAGTTAATAGTGCCGGATATTTACCCGGTTTTTTGGGTACACATAATATACCGTACAATCGTACGGTGGCAGAACCATCACGCATATTCTGCATATTTACATGATATACATTTGTTTTTTCAGTACATCGATCGGGAAGGAGAGTCACTCTGGCATCCAAAGGTATTTTGGCGAGATCTGTTTTAGCTTTTTCCCAGAAGGCAATAAAATCGGCTGGATATTCTATCGTAGGTTTTAAGTCAACCGGATTAAAAGCGGCTGTGGCCAAGCCCCTGTATTCTTTACCCTCTATCCTGGTAGTCACGACGATACGTTGAAAACCTGATCCGTTCATAGTACCGGCATCTATCTTTGTGGTACCGGTAACCAAATTCATTGAATCCTTTTTACCAGGCATTTTTTCCGGTCCAATTTCATATCGTATGAATGAATTGGGCACCAATTCTTCATTGCGGGTGATCGACACGGTGTAATTTACTTTTTCGCCCGGTTTATATGTCCAGTCAACATGGTCAGGAACGACATGTACCTTGATGAGTCGTTCTACGGGTTGCGAATACAATGCAGAAATCACGCATACAAATAAATAAGCATATAGATATTTCATACAGGATATGGTTTTAAATTAATGATGATGAAGATATGAAAATTGATAGAAAATGAAAGTGTTTTAAAACTACTGCAACCACAATTACTATCTAACTTAGCAAATCCAAAATGAATAAAATTGCAGCACCATACAAAAAAGTACTGCCCCGGTCTGGAAATACCCGAATCATCCAGGGTGGAAAAGAATATTTTGAAGCCTTAATCAATCATATTCGGTCTGCCAGCCAGTTTATTCATATGCAGTACTATATCATTGATGATGACGAAACCGGAAGTAGTGTATTGAATGAATTAATTGCAGCAGCTCAGCGGGGAGTGGAAATTTTTGTATTAGTCGATGGCTATGCCTCGCAAAGTTTAAGCAAGGGTTTAATAAAAAAAATGGAAGCTGTCCGGATACGATTTAAATATTTTGAACCCCTGTTGAGGAGTAAATATTTTTATTTTGGAAGAAGGTTGCACCATAAAATATTTTTGGCAGATATGCAGGTAGGCATAGTAGGTGGAATCAATATAAGTAATAAATACAATGATTTGCCCGGCAAGCCGGCCTGGTTGGATTTTGCTGTCGAAGTTACAGGTGAAATTACACGGGATTTATGCATTTTATGCTGGAAAAGCTGGAATCGGTTTCCGAGTCAAATGACCCTGACCCCCTGTGAAAAAATAAATATCGAATTTGATCCGGGCCAGCACCAATCCATGATAAAACTTCTTCGAAACGATTGGGTTCGGAGAAAAATGCAAATATCAGATTCCTATTCCACCCTCTTTTCCGTTTCCAAAAAAGAAGTGATCCTCTTAAGCAGTTATTTTTTACCCGGAACCAAACTCAGAAGGCAAATGATCAAATGCCTCCAACGGGGTGTGAAAATTACAGTGGTCACGACAGCACACTCTGATGTACCCATTTCTAAGGCTGCGGAGAGATGGCTGTACGACTGGCTATTGAGATATAAAATTAATATATATGAATATCACAAAACCATATTACACGGCAAATTGGGAATATGCGATGAAGAGTGGTTTAGCCTGGGGTCCTATAATATAAATGACATCAGTGCCTATGCCAGTATTGAACTCAATCTAGAAATCAAAGACTCAGCCAAAACGATTGAATTAAAAAATAAAATCAATACTATTATCAGTGAAGATTGTATTCTGATTACCCCAGACACTCATAAATTAAAGACCCCGCTATATATCCAGTTTATCAACTTTTGTGCATACGAAAGTATACGGCTCCTGTACTATTTATTTACTTTTTATTTTACTCAAAAGGAATAAGTGTATAATTAAAAGCCGTGAAAGTAAGCTGGCCGGTTTAAAAATTTAGTGAATGGGTATTTTACAGACCCGGGAATGCCTGAATTTAATATCTAGATAGTGCCTCTGTTCCTGTTTTTCCTGATTAGCTGTCTCAAACCCTCTCTTTTCTTCATTTTGTCCGATTTTTTAATCCATCCAGGGTAATTATTTAGAACGTACTCTGCATTGCCTGCATGTTTGCATTACAAAAACCAAATAGCAAAAAAGGAAAATGAATTTATTGTTCTGGATACTGGAGATTGCAAATATATTATTGCTGGGTATCCCATTGTGGAATCGATTTTTTAAGAAAACCCGGAGAGTGATCAATACCAAATATGGTTTGTATTTTTTTTGTACCGCTTTTACCCTCATCAGCATGGTCATGTGGTTTCAATGTGAGGATTGTTTCAAGACATTGATGATCGTAGTCATCCCTATAAGTATGATTTTGACCGAAGGATTAATCGAAAAACTGGTAAAGGTGACGGAATACAATCTGTAGAGATAAAGCCGGAACTTTAAATATCATAATAACTATAGTGCACAGAAGGAAATTAGGTCATTCTTATGATTTTAAACACTGCTGAGCACACAAGTAAGAAAAAGGGCAACTGTTAATTCTAAACAGAACAGGAATACACAGGAGGAATCACTTATTTTTCCAATCCTTAAAAAGATATATAGCCCAAAGCACTTCTATTATCTGAAGGCTTCCGTATCCTAAATTAAGAGGCCAATTAAAATAGGATTCCCCGGATTCTACTTTAATATACGTAAGCGTAAAAAATAAAATAGGCACCATTGAAAATATTCTGAGCCAACGAGGAAACAAATCACACCAAAGCATGCTCACCAATGCGGGCATCATAGGCATGATCATCGTTATACCCCGGTCTGCATTCACTCCGGTTCTGCTCAAGGCTCCCAATGAAATACCGTGAGTGATACCTAACAGAATAAATCCAGAGGCCGTTACGTGCTGAGTTTTGAGACCAGTATATCGACCCGCCATTACCGATGCTGTAATAGCCATTGCATTGCCCACCTGGTATAAAAATAATTGGGTTTTTGATGTATCCGCCATTACAAAGCCCAAAGCCCCAATCAATAAATTTAAAATATAGGATATGAGAATAAAATATACTAAACTCTTTGATTCAAATTCTAATTTATTCATGATATCCGGCTACAACTATGGTAATAGTGTAGTATTATGGTTTCGAAAATAAATAATTATTTTAATATTTAAAATGGTACAGTGACTCCCGGTACGTGGCACGTTGTAAACTGTACATTTCCCTAGGCGTAGGCTCTTTCGTTAATCTTCTCCATATAATTTATAAAAGCACGATTCACTACTTTATTACCGCCCGGAGTAGGATAGTCGCCGGAAAAATACCAATCACCGGTATGATTAGGACAAGCTGCATGCAATCCTTCAAGCGTTTGATAGATCACTTCTATCTCTATATCGAGCTCAGCCGGTTTTACTATTCTGCCTATCTCGGCAGAGATTTCTTCCGGTGAGAATTCTCTGTACAGCGCTTTTACTTCATTTTTTACCTCTTCTTTAGGTAGTTTTTCCTGTGCCTTACATCGTGAATAGGTTTCGTCGAGCAGGTATGCTTTGTTATTGCGGGACAGCAGGTTTACCAATGCCTGGAATGCAACGAATTCCCCCATTTTAGACATATCAATACCATAACAATCCGGGAACCGGATTTGAGGGCAGGAAGAAATAATTATGATTCTTCTGGGTTTGAGCCTACCAAGATTTCTGAGAATACTATTGCGCAAAGTAGTACCCCGTACGATGCTGTCATCAATCAATACCAGTGTATCTACCTGATTTTTTACTATACCATAAGTCACATCATATACATAACCTACCATCTCGGCCCGGATCTCTTCGTCTGCTATAAAGGTGCGTAGCTTTTCATCTTTTACCACGAGCTTTTCTATACGTGGCCGCCACTGCATGATTTCATTGATCTTGTCTGAAGTCAGCGATTTTTCATTCAGCAAAGCTTGTCTTTTATATTCGTCTACATTTTTCTGCAGTCCTTCTATGAAACCAAAGAAAGCGGACTCAGAAGTATTGGGTACATATGAAAATACCGTATTGGTAAAATCATAATTTACTGCTTTTAATACCGGTTCTACTAATTGCTCACCCAGTTTTTTGCGTTCCAGATAGATGTCGCGATCGGTTCCGCGGGAGAAGTATATCCGCTCAAAAGAACATGCTTTTCGCTCGGGTATCTCGTCTACAAACGGCACTTCCATTACCGAACCATTTCGTTTCATGATCAGCGCATGTCCCGGCTTCAATTCTTTTACGTATTTCACAGAAACAGTCAGCGCGGTCTGAATAGCGGGCCGCTCTGATGCCATAGCCACGATTTCATCATCTTCGTACCAATAGGCGGGCCGTATACCGTGCGGATCGCGTATGACAAATGCATCTCCATGTCCAATAAGACCACCCATTACATAGCCTCCGTCAAATTTTTTACAGGCACGTTTGAGCAATCGCTGTATATCCAGGTTGTCAAAAATGAATTGATTAATTTCTTCATTGGTATACCCATCGGGTTTGTACCAATTGAATAATCGTTGAACTTCATCGTCCAGGAAATGGCCTATTTTTTCAAGGATGGTAACGGTATCTGATTTTTCTTTGGGATACTGACCGAAGGAAACCAATTCGGAGAATAATTCTTCTACATTGGTAAGATTAAAATTACCTGCCAGCACCAGGTTACGGCTGATCCAATTATTTTGCCTCAGAAATGGATGGACGGTTTCTATCGTATTTGCTCCATGAGTACCATATCGTAGATGCCCCATAAGCAATTCTCCGGTATAGGGCATATGGCGCTGAAGCCAGGCCGGATCATCGAGTAATTTGGGATTGAGACCCCGGAAATTATTGAATACATCATGAAAAAGGTCCGCCAGGTAGTTTACGCTATTACTTCTTTTACGGCTAATGTATCGTTTGCCTGGTTCGGCGTCGAGTTTGATGGTGACTAATCCTGCTCCATCCTGTCCGCGATTGCGCATTTTTTGCATGAGCAGCTGTAGTCTGTACAAGCCGTACAAAGCAGTGCCGTATTTTTCATGATAGTACTCCAGCGGTTTTTTGAGCCTGATGACCGCGAGGCCACATTCGTGTTTTATGCTATCACTCATGCCTTGGGTTGGATCTTAAGTTGCAAAGTTAACCTATAATTTTTAAAAATATGGGAAGAAAACAAACGGGCTGTATGACCCAGTTGCAGGATTTCAGCAGCCAGTGCAATCAGGTTTCTATATTTGACCATGAGTCGGCTTGTCCAGTTTGGTTTTTAAAGGTGGGTATGGAATATAATCTTCTAGGATAGTGGCCTGACTATCACCATATTTTAAAAATAATATCAAGTTAGGTCTTGTATCGCTGCCGGTATTTTTTATATAAATGGGTGCGCTTTTCAGAAATTAAAAAACTACGCCCTTTCAGGGCTTTTGATCAATTCTTCTTTTTCCCAAGATCAAATGAATGATATTAATTTGATCTTGGCTGTAAAACCAAGCCCCTTCAGGGCTAGTAAAATAGGATTCTTTATGGTAGATTATTCTTTTACCCTTTGACGAATCTCTGTTTCTACTGTATTTTGGATGTACTGAATTCTTTTACGCTTTTCAGAAATTAAAAAACTACGATCTTGCAGGGCTATTGATCAATTCTTCTTTCCTCAAGATCAAATGAATGATATTAATTTGATCTTGATTGTAATACAAAGCCCTTTCAGGGCTGTTCAAATCGAATTTCAATCTTTACTCCGGCAGCATCAGTCATTATGTATTGACTATTCATTCGTTTTATTGTTCCGTTGTCTATCCATTCATCCCAGGTCTTTTTATTAGAAGTACACAATACCAGCATCATATTGGGATTGTTTACAGAAGGCATATCGGATCTGACCCGGTGCAGCATGAAAGCAAATTTTTTATCCGGATAATAAAGTGGCATATCCGAAGGCATGTAGCGGCGTGTTGCTGCGTTCAAACCCAGTTTTTCGTAATCGGGTAATGCCCGGTCTATATCCGGTACATAAACACCGCAATTGTAAAGTGAAGGTTCCTGTATCCGTGCCTTGGAATAATTCAGTTCATCAAGGGAAAGTGCATTTCCGAAAGGATCGAGAACATGAACGGACCAACCTATGCCTTCTTCTCTTTTTTCCTCTTTTATAAAATCTACTTTTTTTGACTTTAGATAAGCAATGGTACTATCCAGATTGTTTACCTGCAAGGACAAACTTACCTGACCAAATCCTTTTTCTTTCAGGTATTTGGCATTTGGGGATTCAACCAGGTAAATTTTATACTTATTTGTTTTTAGCCAGCAAATCTTGTGCAATGGATCTTTTTTCTCTATTTCAAAATGGAGTATACCCGAATAAAAATCTTCGGCTTTTTTCAGATCCGGTACATTGATCCTGATTCCATATAATTCTATACTTTGTTGTTGTGAAAAAAGAAATGGGTAATGAAATAAGAAAATGCTTATCAGTAAAATTTTCATGTATTTTGTTATTGGTGACCATTAGTGAGTGACGAAATGGGGAGAAAAGGTTGCATTGCATATACGTTATTTGGTATTTGTAAATAGATCTGGCTTCAAATAGATTGGCCAAATGGATGGCTCACTATCTATTGCGAAGAAGCACTTTATTTGATTTTCAATTAAATAAAAGAATAGAATAGAAATAAGAAAAGGTGAAATTATTCCAGACTTCCAGAAAATTAATTCATACCTATTGATTATTAATCATTTACACATTCATAGATTTATGATCAAATTTACATAATTGCAAGTCGTAGTTTCTCCTGCATTTTGATCGTATTTTCCCTTTAATTATGCTCATTTTTGTAACCTTAAATGTTTAAAAACCTGTAAAAATGGCAAGTACATTATTTGACAAAGTTTGGGACAGCCATGTAGTGCGAAAAATAGAGGATGGACCGGATATCCTTTTTATTGATCGGCATTTTATACATGAAGTGACTAGCCCGGTGGCATTTCTTAGCCTGGAGCAGCGAGGGTTAAAAGTCTTATATCCCGATCGCACCTTTGCCACGGCAGACCACAATACTCCCACGATCAATCAGCATTTGCCGGTACAAGACCCTTTATCTGCCAATCAATTAAAAGCATTGGAGACTTATTCTGCCAAATACGGTATTTCTCACTGGGGACTCGGTAACCCCAAGAATGGTATCGTGCACGTAGTAGGTCCGGAAAATGGAATCACTCAGCCGGGTATGAGTATAGTTTGCGGTGATTCGCATACATCCACTCATGGAGCATTTGGAGCCATTGCATTTGGTATTGGCACATCTGAAGTGGAGATGGTACTGTCATCTCAGTGCATCATGCAACCCAAAGCTAAAAAAATGCGCATCAATGTAAATGGTACACTTCAAAAAGGAGTAATGCCCAAAGATGTGATATTATATATTATATCTCAGACCACAGCAGCCGGTGCTACCGGTTATTTTGTGGAGTATGCAGGTGATGTATTTCGCAATATGAGTATGGAGGGTCGGATGACCGTATGCAATATGAGTATAGAAATGGGTGCACGCGGTGGCATGATAGCACCGGACGAAACTACATTTAATTATATCAAAGGAAAAGATAAAGCGCCAAAAGGGGCAGACTGGGATAATGCATTGGCCTATTGGAAAACATTGAAAACGGACGATGATGCCGTATTTGACAAAGAATATCATTTTGATGCTGCAGATATCGAGCCTATGATTACGTATGGCACTAATCCCGGTATGGGCGTAGGAATATCTCAATCCATACCCTCGGCAGAGTCAATACACAGCAACCAGGCCACTTTTGATAAATCTATGACCTATATGGGATTTGGAGAAGGTCAGCAAATGTTGGGTAAAAAAGTAGATTATGTATTTGTAGGCTCATGTACCAATGGTCGCATCGAAGATTTCAGGGCTTTTGCTTCCATAGTAAAAGGTCGTAAAAAAGCCGATCACGTGACTGCCTGGATAGTACCCGGCTCTCATGTGGTAGAAGCTCAAATAAAAGAAGAAGGTATACTCGATATACTTACTGAAGCGGGATTTAGTCTCAGGCAACCCGGTTGCTCCGCCTGTCTTGCAATGAATGACGATAAAATTCCAACAGGGAAATACGCAGTGAGTACCAGCAACAGAAATTTTGAAGGCAGACAAGGGCCGGGAGCGCGGACTATGCTGGCCAGTCCAATGGTAGCTGCTGCTGCTGCAGTGACCGGAGTGGTGACCGATCCGAGAACTTTATTGAATTAATCGAAAGAATGTACTACGTACTATGTACAATATACCATGTATGAATATTATTGATTAATTTTTAAAATAAATAAAACACTAAATATCCATGTATTATACAAACATTGTAATTTGAACATGGTACATTGCAAATTAAATAATTATGGCTTACGATAAATTTACCATCTTACAATCATCTGCTGTACCGATGCCCATTGAAAATGTGGATACAGATCAGATTATACCTGCCCGATTCTTAAAAGCTACAGAGCGTAAAGGATTTGGCGATAATCTTTTCCGTGACTGGCGATATCATAATGACCATAGTCCAAAAGCAGATTTTGTGCTTAATAATCCTACTTACTCCGGTAAAATACTGGTGGCTGGTAAAAACTTTGGCAGCGGCAGTAGCCGCGAGCATGCAGCCTGGGCTATCTATGATTATGGATTCAGAGCAGTAGTGTCTTCCTTTTTTGCTGACATATTTAAAAATAATTCAATGAATATAGGCCTCTTACCGGTACAGGTAAGCGAAGCTTTCTTGGATCAGATATTTAAGCAAATAGAACAAGATCCGGATACCCAGATAGAAATTAATCTTGAAAAGCAATCCATTACTCTACTCGCTACCGGAGACAAAGAGTCATTTGTAATCAATGGCTATAAAAAGCACAATCTGATGAATGGATATGATGATATAGACTATTTACAGAGTATGAAAGAAGAGATTACCAGGTTTGCAATGAATCGAGTGTAAGAAATTTAGCAATAGCTTTGTTTTATTTCAAAAAGATAAAAATGGAAACTATAATCATAGAAAATGTAGACAAGAGAAAAGCAGAGTTGTTTAAACAACTAGCACTTGAATTTGGGCTAAAAGTCAAATCAACCATACAAAAGAAAAAACAAATCAAAGATTCTGGAGTAATAACTAATCCGGAGATCTTGAAAAGAATTAAGGAATATGAAAGCGGAAAATCGAAATTAATAAGTTTTAAATCCGTGAAAGAATTGCGAGATTATTTGTTTGAAAATCGGCCAAATGCAAAGACTAGAGTTTGATAACAGGGGTTTAAATGAACTTCTAATTTTGCAAGGACAAAATCCAAAAATCATTTCAAAAATACTCAGGTTACTTATAGAGATTACAAAAACCCCATTTTCTGGAATTGGAAAACCAGAGCCTTTAAAAGGGACATTAGCAGGATATTGGAGTCGAAGAATAGATGAGAAAAATAGAATGGTATATAAGGTAGAATGAGATAAAATAGTAATTGTATCAATTCTTGGACATTATGATTCAATAATTCTGAATTAAAAAGACTAATGCAGCGAAAAATAGAGATAATGGATACGACTCTCCGAGATGGAGAGCAGACAAGCGGAGTATCGTTCTCGGCAAGTGAAAAACTTACTATTGCTCAGCTATTGCTTACTGAGGTAAAAGTAGATCGAATAGAAATAGCCTCAGCCAGAGTATCGGAAGGGGAAATGGAGGCTGTAAAAAAGATTACTCATTGGGCCAATGAGCACAACCTGATCGATAGGATAGAAGTGCTCACTTTTGTAGATGGAATCAGCTCAATCGATTGGATGCTCAAGGCAGGAGCCAAAGTGATGAATTTACTCACTAAAGGTTCACTCAATCATCTCACACATCAGCTTAAAAAAACAGAAGAGCAACATTTTAATGAAATAGCTGATGTAATTTCACTTGCCAATCAATCCGGCATATCGGTAAATGTATATCTCGAAGACTGGAGCAATGGCATGCGCAACTCGCAGGACTATGTAATGCGATTTATCCGTTTTTTAAGCGGCCAGCCTATAAAAAGAATCTTGCTGCCAGATACACTGGGTGTATTGATACCTTCTGAAACTTTTGATTATATATCCGGGATATTAAATTCCTATCCACAGTTGCATTTTGATTTCCACGGTCATAATGATTACGATCTCGGTACTGCCAATGCATTGGCAGCGGTCAATGCCGGTATCCATGGCTTGCATCTCACCGTGAATGGCATGGGTGAAAGGGCCGGCAATGCACCTTTGGCATCAGTGATAGCCGTGCTCAATGATTATGTAAAAGAAGTCACTACTAATGTTGACGAAAAAGCACTATATACCGCCAGTAAACTGGTAGAAACCTTTTCCGGCTTCCGAATCCCAGTAAATAAACCCATTGTAGGAGAAAATGTATTTACTCAGACTGCCGGTATACACGCCGATGGAGATAAGAAAAACAACCTTTATTTCAATGAACTCATGCCCGAGCGATTTGGCCGCCAACGCATGTATGCTCTTGGCAAAATGAGCGGCAAAGCCAATATTGAAAACAACCTTAAACAGTTGGGCATTATCCTCGATGATGATGATCTTAAAAAAATCACCGCTCGTATCATCGAATTAGGAGACCGTAAAGAAGTAGTTACCCAGGCTGATTTACCCTATATTATATCTGATGTACTGGATAGTGATGAAAGGGAAGAGAAAATAAAGATTATAGGCTATGTACTCACCCACTCCAAAGATTTTAAACCCAGTGCGTCTGTAAAAATCAGTTTCTCTAATGAAGTGGTAGAGGAGCAGGCGATAGGTGATGGCCAGTACGACGCTTTTATGAATGCCCTCAAAAAAATCTATACCTCCAAAGGCAAATTCCTGCCTATACTGACCGATTATTATGTACACATACCTCCAGGTGGAAAATCAGATGCCTTGTGTGAGACAACCATCACCTGGCGCAAAGCCGATGGCAAAGAATTTAAAACCCACGGCCTGGACAGTGATCAGACAGTAAGTGCTATAAAAGCTACTGAAAAGATGTTGAATGTGATTTGAACTATAGATTTCAAACCTTACTTCGCCCAATAATCCAATACCATTACTTTGTCCAGGTGTGGCCCCAACACTTTACCGAAGGCTTTATGATCAGGATGAGGTAAATAATCATCCCTGTCTTTTTCGGATTTAAAAGTAAGGATAAAACAATGAGTAAATCCCTGATTCAGTTTTTCCGGACTGTTATTAGTACCAAACTCAATAGACTTAATTGTTTTAATTTTTTTGGGCAATGCCACAAAAGCCTCCTCTACTTTTTTGATATCGTCTGCTGTAGAGCTTTCTTTAAATTTAAACATGACCACATGACGAAGTACTTTGGGTGGCGCCAGTGCTGTTGACTTCACGTTTTTTGCTTCCATATTGAAGAAAGATAAAATGAAAAAGAATAAGGGTAAATACGTTTTTAAATTTTGAAATGATTTAGTCATGATATTATTGTTATTTTGACAAAAGTATTCAAAATTGAATTAAAATACGTTTGACTATGCCAATTCCTGATGTGTTAACACCTCTTTTTGAACCGGAGCTTTTAAAAGAAATAGAGCAAAAAGCACAACTGATGTCCCTACCGGAAGGAACTACCATCCTTGAGGCGGGCCAGACAGTGCGAATATTTCCATTAGTTCTATCGGGTACCATCAAAGTTTCCAGAATAGACGATGAAGGAAATGAACTCTTTTTGTATTATGTGAATGCCGCAGAAAGCTGTGCCATGACAGTCACTTGCTGTATGCAACACTTTCCCAGTGAAATAAGAGCGGTAACTGAAGATGAAGTTACCCTATTGGCAGTACCTGTTCAATATATGGATGAATGGCTACCCAAATATCCAGGTTGGAAAAACTTCATTATGAAAACCATCCGGTCCCGGTTTAATGAATTACTTAAGGCCATCGATCAGATTGCTTTCCAGAAATTGGACGAAAGGTTGATACACTATCTGAAAGAGAAATCCAGGCACACGGGCAGCAGTCTCATCAATCTGTCTCATGAGCAAATAGCCACTGATCTCGCTAGTTCAAGGGTAGTCATTTCAAGGTTGCTGAAAAAACTGGAAATAGATAAGAAGCTGTTGCTCTATCGCAATCAAATAAAACTCCTCAGAGCTTTGTAACATTAGTTACCAAGTCTTTATTTCCAGCAAGCCATCTTTGTATCATATTAATACAAACCAAAATTTATTCATTTTTAAATACGCTTGAATATGAAACAAAACATGGGCTCTGCAGACAAGATGATTCGAATCAGTCTGGCCGTACTTATCGCTATTCTTTATTTTATGGACAAAATCAATGGCATTACTGCTGTTATCTTAGGAGCAATAGCGTTGGTTTTTGTACTTACCAGCTTTATTGGATTTTGTCCGCTATATTCACTACTGGGAATTTCATCTCAGAAAAAAGTAGCGAATTAATTAAAACGTATAAGATAAAATCAATTTTTAAAAACTAACAAACTATATATATTTACCATCATGTTTGATTTATTAAAAAGCCTATTAGGAAAATCGGAGAAAGTAGATTTTAAAAAAATAGTAGCCGATGGCGCTGTGGTACTGGATGTACGCACTCCTCAGGAATTTAATTCTGGCCATATCAAAGGATCATTGAATATTCCTGTAGGGGATTTGGGTAGTCAGTTAAAAAGAATAAAAAAAGACAAACCTGTTATTACCTGCTGCGCTTCAGGCATGCGTAGTGCTACCGCTGCAAGTATATTAAAATCGGCAGGATTTACTGAAGTATACAATGGCGGTGGATGGAATAGCCTGGAGAATAAACTGAATTAACTAGGGTCTGCTGGGGAAATCATAAAAGATTGACGCCTATTGATTTGTTGAAAGAA
>CAYNIG010000006.1:0-42986 GCA_964396995.1 uncultured Saprospiraceae bacterium
TCTGTATCAAATTATTCTTTAGATTTTTATCCGGTGCAAACACCAATCCTTTTTCAGCATCATTTTTTAAAAAATTACCAAGCGGATGATTGTATCGTGCACCGATAAATAATCCTTTTATAGGGCTTAATTCGGCACCAGCCACTACAGAAAAATTTACTTTTTTAATATTCTTAGTGAGATTTTCCAGGCTTATTTTATCACCTGATAGCGTGGTAGAATCTATTTTTAAATTAGTAGCAAAGCTCAGCTGCAATCCGGTATGGATCGAAAAGAACTCACCCAGGTTGAGCGAAACGGTCTGCGGGAACAACAAATATTTTAAATGCACATTTCCTGTAGCAGTACCATTTTTATAGTCATAACCTTGCTCAGAATATAAAAGTTCTGATGTAAATCGCAAAAGCCTATCGGAAGTCGTGACGCCTGCTCCAATGAAATAACCGGATTGTGAGGTGGTATTAAATTGGCTGATATCGGCTTTGGATATATTTATATAATTGAGGCCGCCTTTTAGATTGATGGATTGTGCCCAGCCGGTATGGTAAACTTGAAAAATTATAATAATGAAAAATGTTTTCAAACCGGTCCTGTGGTCAAACGAATTTAAAAAGTGTGTGATCATATGTAAATAAATAAATTAAATTACTAAAATTACTACAGTTTTATCTAAGTGTCTATCCCCGGCCAATATAGGGCATAGCACTGGCCATCACTGTCATGAATTGCACATTAGCATCCAGGGGCAGTCCAGCCATGTAAAGAATGGCATCGGTAACGTGTTTTACATCAAAAGTAGGTTCTATAGCTATGGTTTCATTAGCTTGCGGCATACCTGTTTTCATACTTTGTGCCATTGTAGTATCCACATTACCTATGTCTATCTGTCCGCAGGCAATATTGTATTTTCTGCCATCCAGCGAGGTGGATCGGGTAAGTCCGGTAATCGCGTGTTTCGATGCAGTATAGGGAGCAGAGTTGGGTCTGGGTACAGCTGCTGAGATCGAACCATTGTTTATTATTCTGCCGCCCTGAGGTGACTGAGCTTTCATGATATGAAATGCCTGCTGAGTACATAAAAAGGCACCCGTAAGATTGGTGTCTATTACAGATCTCCATGATTCATAGGAGATATCTTCCAGCAATCCTTTGGTATTAGTTCCCGCGTTATTAAACAACAAATCGAGTCTACCCCAGGCTGATTTTATGGAATCAAATAAATCCTTCACTGAATGTGGGTCAGTAATATCTGAAGGTATAATTAAGTATTGATCAACATCCGCATTCGACAAAGTTGCCGTTTCCAATAGTGTGCTTTCATTTCTTCCAGTAAGGGCCACATGATAACCATGCTGTAAAAGACCTATAGATACGGCTTGTCCTATTCCGGTTCCTGCACCGGTAACTAAGGCGAATTTATTCATAAGGGTACAAAAGTAAGGGTCCATTTGTAAAAATTAGTGGATAATAAACATACAAGTATGGTCTTCGGCCATTCTAAAACACGAATTGCACGGATTACACAGATTTACACGAATCGTATTTACCATATTCTAATTCGTATCCATTCGTGAAAATTCGTGGATTAACATACAGGTATGGCCTTCGGCCAGTATAAAACACGAATGAACACGGATTGCACAGATTTACATGAATCGTATTTACCATATTCTAATTCGTGTCCATTCGTGAAAATTCGTGGATAACAAATACTACTATGGATTACAGCCATTTAGAAAACGAAAGAACTCGAATGCACAGATTACACGGATTCACACGGATTGAATCTACCGTAATTTAATTCGTGTCCATTCGCGAAAATTCGTGGACAATAAACTTGAGTATGGCCTCCGGTCATTTAAAAACATGAATTGCACGGATTACATGGATTTACACGGATTGTCTTCTCCTGAATTTTAATTCGTGGCTAAAAAAAACGGTATGGCTATGGCTATTTTAAGACAATATTTACCTATTTCTATATTTTAATTTATCTTGCTTCCTATCCAAAGGAAAGACCGATACTCAATGCGATCCTATTTTATTTTATCTTTTGCAATAGTTTCCTATTTTATTTCAGCACAGGAAAATTACCTGGTAAAAAAAATAACCCAACCGCTGATCCTGGATGCCGAACTGACTGAGTCATTTTGGAAAGAGGCAAAGCCATTGGGTAAGATGTGGCAATATTTTCCTAAAGATTCGGTTTATGCTGAAAACGATACAGAAATATTTCTGGTATACGATGATAAAAATGTCTATTTGGCTGCTAAGGCCTATTCACCCGGTAATAAATATGTAACTCCTTCTCTCCGGAGGGACTACCGGGCCGGCGGTAATGACAATATTACTTTTGTATTTGATACGTATCATGATAATTCAAACGGATTTATGTTCGGCACCAACCCTTTTGGAGTGATGCGTGAAGCATTATTTTTTAATGGTGCTACCGATAATAGCTTTGCCAATCTTTTTTGGGATAATAAATGGCAAAGCAAATCAAAAATATACGACGGATACTATATATGTGAGATGATCATCCCATTGTCTACCTTGCGTTACAAAGAAAACAGTAAAGTATGGAATTTTAAATCCTATCGATTTGACACACAATCCAATGAAACCTCTGTACTCAAAAGAATGCCTCAAAGTGTGTTGCTAATGGCCCTGGGCTTCACCGTACCCATAGAGTTTGAATATCCGTTGAAAAAAAATGGCCGCAATATTTCGTTTATACCCTATACTTCCGGAAACTATTCATTGGATCAAATCACAGCTAAAAGCCAGGGTGCGTTTAATATTGGTGCAGATGCCAAAGTAGCTGTGACATCAGGGCTCAACCTGGACCTTACCGTAAATCCGGATTTTTCCACCGTAGAAGCAGATCGCCAACAGGTAAATCTTACCCGATTTGATATTACCTTCCCTGAACAACGGCAGTTTTTTATTGAAAACTCAGATATGTTTACGGGATTCGGCTCCTATCTGAACAATCCATTTCTTCCCCCCTCGAGTGCATTGATTTCGGGCAACCAGATATTCTCACCCTTCTTCAGCAGAAAGATAGGCTTTGCATTTGATACGGTCACCGGTACCAATGTACAGACACCTGTAGTTTACGGTGCCCGATTGAGTGGAAAGATTGATGATGATTGGCGAATTGGAGCAATGAATACTTTGACCGGAAAAGATCTTTCCCGCGGTATTAAATCATCTAACTATTCAGTGGTGTCCGCGTCGCGTCGTGTATTTGACCGATCCAATATGGCCGCCATATTTGTAAATAAATCCGTACTGGATCATAAAGAAGGTGATCACGAACAAGCATACAGTTCCGTAGCCGGGTTGGAATACAATTTACTTTCAAAAAACAATAAATGGCAGGGAAAAGTATTTTATCATCAGGCTTTTACTCCTTCATCATTAAATGATAAAATGGCCCATGGAGCATCTTTAAATTACACCACCAATAAAGTAATCGTCAAATGGAGTCACGAATGGCTGGGCAAAGGATTTGAATCGGATGCAGGCTTCGTGCCCAGGAATAATATATTGCATTTTTCACCTACGGTAGGCTTTAATAAATTTCCCAAATCTAAAGTATTCCAGCGCATCAGCTATGGTATAGGATACGATCAGTACAATAAACTTGATTTTGGAATGACTGATTTACAAGCAGGACCGTTTTTATTATTAGGATTCCATAGTTCGTTTCGGATATTGTCCCAATTTAATAAAAATTATACCTACCTATTTAATGATTTTGATGCACTGCGATCTAATGGAAAATGGCCGTCGCTGAAAAAAGATACCGAATATACCTACTATAATTTTTCATCTATCATTGTGTCTGACCTCAGGAAAAAATTTACCTATACTTTACAGCCGCTGATTGGTCAATACTTTAATGGATCAATACAAAGTATGCGTGCCGAACTATCTTACCGATTCCAGCCCATACTGTTACTTTCTCTTAATATAAATTACAATAAAATCAAACTCGATCAAGGGAAAAATGAGGTGACGATTATAGGCCCCAAGCTTGATTTTACATTCAGAAAAAATTTATATTGGACTACCTATGTGCAATACAATAGCCAGTTTGAAAATTTAAATATCAATTCGCGGTTACAATGGAGATTTGCTCCCGTATCTGATTTTTTCCTGGTATACTCTGATAATTATGATTCCGTGCATTGGGGCGCCAAGAATAAGGCCATCATTGCTAAACTTACGTATTGGCTGAATATGTAAGGAGCGTATTTCCATCCGGTCTTACTTCACTCTCGATCCCTCTAATTCCGTATCGGCATATTTCCATGCTTCACCTAATTCTTGTTCCCTAGTTGTTAAAGCAGCTGTATTATTAGTAAGAGCATATACCTTGCACAGCCCACTGAGCGCCCATCCGTTTTTAGGCCACCATGCCAGATCTTCGTTATATGTTTTTATAGCATCCCGGTAATTTTTGGCTACAATCAAGGCATCACCCAATTCATGTCGAATTGAAAAAAACCAATCCGGTGGCTCCTGGTAGTTTAAAGCATCCTCCATGGCAATCGCTTTTTTAAATAAGGATATGCTTTCATTATAGTCTTTATTATGTTGATGTATTTTAGCATCCAACATCAAGGAAGCAATAGAAACTATATCGCTCATCTTGTTGATTCCCCATATGGTCATTTGCTGTAACGTACTGTCTTTGGCCATAGCGGAAAGCATACGTAGTTCAGATTGAGCCGAATCCAATTGATCTAACCCGATATATGCCATACCCCGGGCATAATGAAAAATGGCTTGCGGATATATAAGGGTTGATGGTTCAGCAGCATTCAGGATTTGATTCCATGATCCAAACTTGATCAAAATAAAAAATGGTATAGTATAATAATGCTGAAGCGTACTCCATGCCGGGTCTTGCATTAATGTCTTACTGATATAATTGCGAACTTTATATGCAGCCGATAAAGCCCATTTTTGATTTCCTTCCATAGTGGCCGTAGCTGACAAAAAATGATTGTTGTGAGGATAATAAGCCAATGGATAGGTACCCTGGGCATGACAAGTGGTGATGTATTGGCTATCGATTTCAGCCGCCTTGATATTGGCTATTGATCCCAAATGGTAATCGCCCGTTCGAATATAGATATGCGATGGCATGTGCACCAAATGACCCGAGTTAGGTACCAATCCTGTATCAAATTTTTTTGCACTTGCAATTCCTCTTTCCGGCCTATAGGATGCTTCCACTGCATGAATATAAAAATGATGCAAACCCGGATGATCGGGATAGAGCTTCATAATACTCTCCAGCGTACTAATGATGGTGGGTGTCCAAGATTTGGGATTCCCTTTTTTATCCCACAGATCCCAGGGATGCAAGTCCATGATCGATTCTGCATACAACACTGCTATTTCCGGATCAGTAGGGTATTTTTCGTAAAGTTTTTTCATTTCAGAGGAATACGTACTGTCTAGCGGTGCTCTGTTTTCTACCGGCTCTGCCGTATACCGAGTCGCTAATGCGTCGATCAGATCTTTTTCTTTATTATTCTTATTATCTACCCATTTTTTTGCAGTTTCTATAGCTATATACGCACGCTGATAACTATCGGGCTCCATACCTGCATTATAATTGGGTCCTAATACATAAGCAAAACCCCAATGACACATAGCACAGGCAGAATCCAGGCGACTTGCATAATAAAAAGATCGGGCGGCCTCAGCATGGTTGAAAGCATATGATAATTTCAATCCCTGATCGAAATAAATCTGAGCACTATCGGAGGTGGTAGTAATCGCAAAATGCAAGTCACCAAGACCAGGGATGATTGGTGCCCTGGATTGGATAGCGTACCAGGCTTTATCATCGGTGGCAGGCAGTGTGCATCCGGTGACGGGAGGCAGGCTTTGAACAATGGTGTGACTGTCAACCTGTTTTTTGCATGAGATCAGGAGTAAAATCAACAGAAGGTTTAGAGAGGGTTTCATATATCTATTTTAAAGAAGGATGAAAAAATGGTTTTACTTTAGGAGTTTCTAAAGTTGGGATTTTGTGCTTCTAATTTAGGAAATTAAAATCTGTAAATACCATTATTTCTTAGTCATCCACACCTTCACGGGAAAATGATCTGAATAATTCACTCTCTTTATCTGGATATCATTACAATCAAAGGAATGGTCATAGAGCACATGATCAATATGTAAAAAGGGTAATTTACCGGCATAAGTATAGGCCATACCACTACCCGACTCATAAAAAGAATCGTATAATCCTTTTTGAAGGTACCGGTATACATAAGAGGAAGGGATATCATTAAAATCTCCAGCCAGGATAACCGGGTGAGGTGATGTGTTCATATGTGTTTTTATAATTCGTGCCTGCTCTACCCTGATTTTTAAGGCATTTCTATATCTCTTCATTACATCAAATACCCTACGGGCAATATTTTTTTTTCTAAGGTTATCGCCATTCATGAGAGCCTCAGTTTGATTGGATATTCGATTGGATACCAGGTGTACATTGTATATGCGTATGGTATCTTTTTGGTAAAGTATATCAGCCCAGGTGAGACCGTTGCCGATGGCTTTACTTCTGATCTCACCTTGCTGTACGATCGGGTATTTAGTAAATATGGGCCACGCGTTTTGATTTTTGGTTAAGGTGGATTTATAATGTCGTAGCAAAGAATCTTTAATTGGCCTTGCATTAGAAGGCTCATACCATTCCTGGAAACACAGTATATCTGCGTCTGTTTTTTTATAGAAACTCCATGTAATCCTTTGGTTGCCCTCCAGGCTTGATCCGATATTATGCGTGACCAGGGAAAAGGAATTGGTTGCAGGAGAAGATCGGGAGATGGATTGGTTGAAAAATGATTTTCTAAATGTAGTGGAAGTCAATAATAATAAAAGAATCAATATCCAGACTTTTACTTTTTTTACCGCCAGCCCCCAACAGGCAAAAGGTATGGCAATCAAAAAAACATACGGAAAAGTAAGGGCAAGAATGGAAACCATCCAATTATTGACAGGATTGACAAAACCACTTACCCAGGAAGCTACCAACAGAATCGAAACAGCAATGCCGGTAAGTGAAAGTATCCATTCAAAGAATTTCTTCATTTCGAATTCAATGGTTCAAGGGAAAAAAAATGTCGGGTGCAATGATACTGGAAAATCATGAGCAGTTTGATATGAATTCCTTTTTTTCGACCAAGTGCCTATGCTAATTGTCGTTTAAAATATACCAGTTATATTCTCATCCATACCATTTATACTTTTTTAAAAAGAAAAGGTATGCTCTGCTTTAAATTTAAATCATATATGCACACTATGAGAAAGTTTTTATATATCCAGTCAAACCATTTTTTATTATAAACCTTTATTAAACATGAAAACATTCAAATTAACCTTTTTAGCCATCGCTTTGATGGTGATCCAATCCTGCACTCATGATGCTATCCTGGACGAATCTACTACCCAGGGATCAATAGAGATGATTAACTGGAAACCTGAAGATGGAATTAGAAAATTTATTCCGCAGCAATATCTCAGCCAGTTCTCCGGCCAAGAAATTGAATATGACGAAAGTCTGTTGAGAGGAGAGGATAAACTCGAACTTCGTGGAAATCAAATTTCAATACCGGCTGGCTCGGTGGATGCATTGGCCGGAGCCATAGCAGCGGCAGGCTATGGTGATGTGATTGTATTGGAAGCGGGAATGCATACTCAAAATGGAACGGTAACCATAGACAAACAAGTCACTATTCTTGGCTACGATGCTACCTTGCATTTCACCGGTACCGCATTTAATCCAACACTGCAGTTATCTGCTGCCATGCATCTAAAACCAGCAGCAGCATACAGTACTATTCGGGGTATAAAATTTACTCATGGAGACGCTTTCCCCGGCTTTTGCATTTTTAATGACGGTGCTGAAGGAATCCGACTTTTAAACAATTCCATTGAAAACTGGGCGTTTGGTATTTTGAGCTATAGAAGCCGTTATTGTGTATTTTCAAAAAACAGTATCGCCGCCAGCACTCTATGGCAAACCGTACCGGGATTTAATACTATAGGAATAGCCATATCTGATGGTAACCACAATCACGTTATCAGTAACGTAATTAAAAACGCATTATTTGGTATATTTACCGGAGGATCACAAGGTATTGATTTTCGCAATTTTACATACAATTGTGCCTTTGGGCAAATTTTGTGTAAACTGGCTCCGGATGTTCTCACCGTAAACGGAACTTTAATATCAACTCAAAGTTCTACCAGCAATTGGCTTGTAATGTTTAATAATACTGAGAATAATTTTCAATCAGGATACCTTGTAGTAGATGGTGCAAACAAAAACCACCTGGATCATAATAAAGCTTCAAACAATGCTTTTTACGATATCGAAGTGGCTGGTGCTACTAATGCATTTGGTTACCCTACTCCCGCCGCATTTGATAATTCGGTATCTGCCTACACTGCATTAAAAATTAAGGATTGTGGTACAGATACAAAAATCAGGGGAGGAACGGTAGAACCCAATGATGCTGCTCACCCCTGCAGATAAGCATTTTGAGAACAAACACCTAAGATTCCTTGATATAGATAAGGCATCACACAGAGGGGCCGCCTGTGTGATGCCTTATACTCATTACATTTTGGGATTATACACCTTGTGCTTGGCCTGTAGAACCTCGCATGGTTTAAGTACCTGTTTTCCATCTTTTTTGATTTATGTATTACCTACCTTTGGGATTCAAATCAATACTATTTGTCTGTATTTAAAAAATTAGCTTCTGAGGCAGCCCTGTATGGCCTGAGCAGTATACTGGCCCGATTGGTCAATTTTATTTTAGTACCCATCCATACCGGAGTATTTAAAGAAAGAGCAGACTATGGCGTGATCGGCCAGTTATTTGGCTGGATCGCAGTGGGAGTCACGCTGTATACCATGCGCCTGGAGTCGGCTTATTTCAGATATGCCAGCAACGATGAAAACAGCAGATCCTATGCCAATAGTAAAATAGTAACCCTCTTAATTGCTATAATATTATCAGCCTCAGTCCTGTTTTTTGCTGATCCTTTAGCCCAATGGCTTCAAATCGGGGGGTATGGTTACCTGGTCAAATATGCAGCATTGATTATTTCATTCGATGCTTTGGCTGAACTCCCTTTTGCCAAACTCAGATTACAAAAAAAACCGGTCAAATTTGTAACGATAAAAATCACAGGCATTCTCATCAATGTAGTGCTGAATGTCTATTTTCTATTACTGGCACCACATTTAAATACTCCCGCTCCAGAGGACAAGATTGCAGCCGTATTCCTGGCTAACCTGATGGCCAGTGCTTTTACTTTTTTGTTATTAAATAAAGAATATCTCGCGGAAGGATTTGAATGGAATAAAAAAGAAATAACTAAGGTGCTTCAATATGCATGGCCTTTACTAATTGTTGGATTGGCTGGTAATTTTAATGATGCCATGACCAGGCAATTTATTGGTTGGTTTGCCAATGGTACTGCCGAAGTGAAAAAAACGATGATGGGTGAATACAATGCCTGTGTAAAATTTGGAGTGTTTATCATGCTTTTTGTACAGGCTTTCCGGTATGCCGCCGAACCTTTTTTCTTTAAACACATGCACCATTCGGAGGCAAAATCCGATTATAGTAAAATCACTACTTATTTTACCCAGTTTCTTATGATTGGTTTTGTGGGAGTGATGGTCTATCTTGATTTTATCCAGCCTATAGTAGTGCGTACTCCTTCCTATTTGAATGCTATTGGTATCGTACCCCTGGTATTGATGGCCAATGTAATTAATGGAATTTATTATAATGTATCCAATTGGTACAGATTGACTGATAAGACTGAATACGGCATGTATTCCGCATTAATTGGGGTGGCGGTTACCGTAATTTCAAATTATATTTTAGTGCCTCTGTATGGTTATTACGGGACGGCCATGGCCATGATACTCTGTTATTTTACTATGACCTTAATCACTTACCTGTGGGGACAAAAATATTTTGCCGTGAACTATGAATGGAGAAAAATGATCGTGGTCATGGCCGGGGGAATCCTGACCTTTCTGTTGTATACCTTTATTAGAGATTATATACATCCGGGCTACTTGCTTAAGTTTGTATTGAGCAGTTTTTTCTTTATAGTTTATTTGTTTGTATTCAATTACTCCCTTCTGCGGTCCGTGATTAAAAAATAGTTTTTATACCGGCATACTTAAATCCTGCGGCAAATTCTCATTTTACTGATCTGAATTTTAAAACTAAACTTAGTCCGAAAGTTAACCGCAAAAGATGAATTCAATTTACACAATGAATTTTATAAAATGTAGGGTTCATATAGATTAATTGTATTTTTTTCTATGATTTGTAATCAAATACTTTTGAGCCAAAAAATTCCACCTCTATAAATATAGTTTGGTATTCTTTCGATTTTAGGCTCTTCATATTCATACGACATATAACTTAATTGCGTTTAAGTCTATTTGCAGCTCTTACAACTTTATCACTTCTCCTTTTTCATTTTTAAAACGGGCACCTTTCACAGCCCCCAACCCATTGAATCTATATTGCACTCCAACTATGCGCTTTGTTTCATGCTTCATTTTCAATTCGTACGCTTTGTTTCCATTTACCCAAAATAGAATGTTTCCATTTTCAGATATAACCTCGAGTTTGGCCCACTGATGTAAATCTGCACCAAATCCCGAAAGATCAGCAGTTTTGCTTTCGGCATAGGCGCCACAAGCGACCAGATGAAGGTTTCCTATACATGAGCGGGCTGCTAAAGGAATGATGATAATATCATCTACACATTGGATTAATACCTGCACATATTGGCAGGCACCGTCTCCGGATGAAAATTCAGTTTTAAGATTGGTCTCAAATGAAAAATTATCATTTTTGAGCTCTCCCAGATCCCCTTGATTGAAAAATCGAATCTTAGGAGTCTCAGGCAATAAACTCAGTTTGTATTTATTCAGTAATGATTCACTTACAGAAATACAGCTGTCATGCTGAATTATTTCATCTTTAGTAAAATATAAGGGTACCTGACCAAAAGGTTTTTCTACCAATCCCAACCATCCATCGGTAGCTATTTGGACATCATGCTCTTTTACAATTATCGAATCTATAATGAGTTTAGATCTAAAATAACCTGGATAATAATAAATAGCAGAATGTTGGTGGTTAGTTTTATCTACCAAAACTTTTCTGGTGATATCCCAGGTTTGAGTGATATAGATTGAATCAGATCTCGAATTGGATGCATCATAGGTGAACACCACTGAATTGGGCAATCCTTTAGTAAACATTTTATCAGCTTTGAAGGAAAATAATTCTGGAACTATATCAGACGGGCTTCGTTTTGGATTTAGTTTTACTGCAGCAATCATGAGGATTGCAAGTGCCAAAAAAAATCCTGCATAAATATACACGCGGGCTTGATTAAATCCGTAATTGAGTTTTATGCTTTTTTCCTGCTGGTTTTTATCTGATTCATTAAGTGGTGTTTGAGTTGTTTCTGCTTTTTCTATTTTTTTTGATGGTTCATCTGCTAAAATACAGTGTGATTGATATGATCGCCAATCCTGGTGACCTATAAATTTGCACAAAGTATTTAACGTATTTTGTGATGGATCCCCTTGGTATTGTACTTTGCCAAATATCCGCTTTAGAGTAGATACACTTAAGCGCACAGAAGTTTTCTCTTCTATTTGATCAGAAAGTCTTTCAAAGTCGTAATTGGTCCATTGGTTTATTTTACCCCAGCCCAGGTAAGACTCTATATCTGCCTTGAGAGTATTTAGATCTAAAAATTCGTTTTGACTCATTTATGGTAAAATTCAATAACAAATTTAATAGGAAGATGGTTAATTAGACCAAAATAAACAATCTATTGATTATCAGATTAAAATGACATGATCTGAAATTGAACAAAATTTGAATTCGAAATGAACAACCTGATATTGCCTGCTACAGACATATTTGTGATAAAAAAAATCCTATGTATAAGTTTTTACTATTATTTATTTTATGTATTCCCCTGAGGTCCGTAGCTCAAAAAAATAAAACAAAAAAAACCGAGCCTATTAAAATAACTACCCCTGTTGACTACTCTATTCCCCTTACTCCTGAAAAATGGCAATACCAAGATGGCAAAGCAGAATTCATAACTCTAAATGGTATTCCTGCCTTAAAACTCCATGCAGGCAAAGGGCCAGCTTTTATTAAAGATCTTGTATTTAGTGATGGAACTATTGAATATGATGTAGTATTGGAGCAAAACCTAAATTTAGGCAATACGCCTTCCATATATTTTAGATCGGACCAAAAAGATGCTGAGTTATTTTATCTGCGAGGCAGATCCAATAAGCCCACCGCCAATGATGCCATACAATATGCTCCTATAATCAGCGATATAAATATGTGGGATATGTATCCCGAATACCAGGCACCAGCAAGTTTTACTGCCGGTGAGAAAAGTCATATCAAACTAGTGATTGCTGGCAAACAAATGCGAGCTTATGTCAATGATATGATAAAGCCTGCATTGCAAATTCCACATCTCGAAGGAAAGTATGATAAAGGCAAAGTGGCATTGGACGGTGCAGGTATCATTACCAATTTGCAAATAAAACCAGGTCAGATAGAAGATTTACCCCAAATATCTTCACCTGACCTCACCGACCATGATTCACATTACCTGCGTGCATGGAAAGCAAGCAAGCCTGTAACATTGCCTCTAGGTCAGGAAGTCTTTGCAATGGCATTACCCAAAACAGATGAATTTATAGATACTATCAAAGCAGAGCGAAGAGGATTGGTAAATCTTACCCGAATGTATGGCGCTAATGATAATAGAAAAGTGGTATGGCTAAAGACAAACATTCGATCCAATGAAGCACTTAAAACCGAACTACAACTGGGATTCAGTGATGAAGTATGGATGTTTCTGAATAAAAAAATGGTTTATGTAGATAAGAACCTTTACCTGCAGAATATGAGAAAAAATCCGGATGGTCGCATTTCTATATTAAATAGTACCATAGCTTTAAATTTAATCAAAGGGGAAAATGAATTAATAATTGCTGTGGCGAACGACTTTTATGGATGGGGTATAATAGCGAGATTGGAGAATAGAGAAGGAGTAGTATTTGAATAAATTTATTTTGAAATATAATTGGCTACATTGAACCAAGAATGAAATAAAAAATAAAAAATTATGACAATGAGATATGGTCTACTTTTAATTCAATGTGTTTTATCACTTAATGTTATCAATTGCCATGGTCAAAAAAGTAAATACAATAAATTAGAAATATTTCTAAAAGACAGTTGCCAAACTTCTTCGTTAATGGTTTTAAAAAAAGGAGAGCCTATATATGAATATGGAGATACAAAAGAAGTTAGCTATTTGGCATCATGTCGTAAAAGTGTATTGGCATTATTGTATGGTCCCTTTGTGGAAAATGGCACTATAAACCTGAATGAAAATTTACAAGATCTTGGTATGGATGATAAAGGCGGCCTTTTGGATATTGAAAAAGAAGCCACCATCAACAATATTTTACAATCCAGGTCAGGAGTATATCACAAAGCTGCCAACTCAGGCGATGCAACTGACAAAGCCCCTCAGAGAGGAACCGTAAAACCAGGAAGTCTTTGGCTTTATAATAACTGGGATTTTAATATAGCGGGAGCCATACTTGAAAAAAAAACCGGGAAAAACATTTATGTATTGATGGATAGCCTATTATCAAAACCATTAGGGTTTGCGGATTGGAGTATAAGTAGTCAAAAAAAATTTGATGATACCAAGGAGTCATTTTATCCTGCTTATCATATGTTTTTATCTACTCGTGATATGGCCAAAATAGGGCAACTAATGATGCAAAAAGGCAAATGGAATGGTAACCAGATTATTTCAAAAAAATGGATAGAAAAAATAACCTCCATCATTACATCAAATGCGGAAGCACAAAAAACCGGCCTAGCTTGGTATGACTTTGCTTATGGTTATTATTGGTGGATTTGGGATAAGCCACTCAAGAATAAATCGTTCAAAGGAGCATATACAGCCTCCGGTGCTTTTGGTCAGTTTATAACGGTGATCCCCAGATTGAATCTGGTAATAGCTCATAAAACGGTGTATCCATCAAATAGAAATACTACACCGGAGCAATATTTTAAAATTTTGGATAAGATATTAAAAGTTGAGAAATAAGATAATGGGTCAGGAAATAACTTTTAAAATCATAAACGTAATGAAATTAATAATTATTTGGATACTATGTACTGGCCGAATACTTGCCCAAAATCTACCAAGTCTATTATCGAGCAAAAATATATATACTACTTTTTCCATTACTGCCTACGATTCTACAACACAGGAATGGGGCATCGCTGTAGCCACTAACAATATTTATGTGGGAAATTCCACCGTTTACATTGAGCCTGGTATCGGAGCTTTTTCTGTAATAGCTGAGACCGATCCTATCTATGCTATGAATGGTTTTAAACATTTAAAGCAAGGCCAAAGTATAGAGCATGCAATCATGTACACAAAAAATACTGACCCTGAATACTACAATAGACAAGTAGCTGGTATTGACCACCAAGGAAATGTATTTGCTTTCACAGGTGATGCACTAAAATTTTGGAAAGGTAATGCTAATCATAAATTGGGTCATCACTATGTAGTGATGGGTAATCAATTAGCTGGCCAGGTTTTAGATAAAATGGCCGAAGCATTTGAAAAATCAATGGGTAGTCTTGCTCAGCGACTACTGATTAGTATTACAGCAGGTCAAAAAGCAGGTGGACAAATCACCGGTAAACAATCAGCAGCTTTAATAATAAAAGGCAACATGAATGAATGGTTTAATCAAATAGACTTACGGGTAGATAATTCTAAAAGCCCTATAGCAGAGCTCACCAAACTCCTTAATTATCACTATGGAAGAATCACTTTGAACCAAGCCATTTTTGCAATTAAAGCTAAGGATACAATCATGGGGAAAAGTCTATTGGTAAAGGCCATCGGACTAGTAGAAGGATGGGATGGAATATATACCAAAATAGCCAAAGCGTATATTTTACTAGGTGATGAAAATAGTGCCGTGAATACCATTTTGAAAGCTATGAAAGTAAATCCAAAATGGAAGGAAAATTTGCCTGCATATTATTTTCTTTTAAATCATCCCAAAATGAAAGCACATAATCAAAGCAACGGCTACACCTTAAAAGACTGGTACTTGGCTATTAATTTTTTGACGGAAATAAACAGAAATAAAGATGCAATAGAGTTATCGACTAAGATTTTGGAACGATATCAGGATTCATCATTTCTCTATTATTTAATTGGCAAATCTTATTATAATTTGAATGATGGTTTCAACTCTAAAATTAATTTACAAAAAGCCATACGGCTCGATACATCCAATGCAGAAGCTATTAAATTATTGAATGAGATTGGAAACTGAAATATTAATCATTTGTAACCTTTTTGCTCATTTGTCAGTTTTCTTAATTATATTAAAAGCATCCTTCATGAATTATATCAAAGACATAAAAATGCACAAATTCCTGATCCTGGCTATTTTTATAATATTACAATTGTTTATTATCAACATTACCGCTCAAAAGCAATATTTAAGACTAAACAAAACCATCACTTCCAACCTCTCCCCAGCAAAATCAGATACTTTTTTTGTAAAAATGCAAAAAGAAAATTTTGCAAGTATTCGTGTCACCGAAAAGGAAATCCGTATACATATTTTGGTATACGATCCTCAGGATAGCCTGATATTGATTGTGGATGAAAACCAAATGGGCGATAAAGAAATCGCTAGTTTTTTCTCCAAAAAATCCGGTGATTACAAAATAATAGTCAATTGGAATTTTTCAAAACCATATAGTGGTAGTTATACCATCACAATGGACAAACTTGAACCTGCAGGAAAATCAGCCGCTCAAAAAGCCCAACAATTAATAGATGGCTGGTATCAAAACAATGCTCCGGGCGTAGCCATGGCAGTAATAAAAGGCGGCAAAGTGATTTTTAAAAACACGAAGGGTTTGGCCAATGTAGAAGAAAACATACCCATAAAATCAAACTCTGTATTTGAGCTTGCATCTTGCTCCAAGCAGTTTACTGGTCTAGCAGTGGCCATGTTGATTGATCAAAAAAAACTTGCTTTGGATGATGATATCCGCAAATACATTCCTGAAATGCCCGATTATGGAAATACTATCACCATTAGTAATTTAGTGTACCACACTTCAGGTATCAGAAGCACCGATGCCTGGGAGTTTGCAGGATATACCCCCGAAGAGGTAACTATCTTACCTATGTGTATCAAATTTGCAATAAATCAAAAAGCCTTAAAATTCAAACCCGGCGAACGATTTGATTACTCCAATACCAATTATAATCTATTAGCAGAGATAGTAGCTCGAGTTACGGGTCAGCCTTTCGAAATGTGGACTAAAGAAAATATATACAAACCCCTAGGTATGAATGTTACTTTTTTCAAAGCAGACATAGGACAAGTTTATAAAAACAAAGTGCAATGTTACAATGGCCTTAGAGAACGGCCAAACAACTGGGCTGCTATGGGCGGTGCAGGATTAAACACTTCTTTGGACGATTTGGTAAAATGGGTCAACTCTTTTGATACCAAGCAGTTGATTACGCCTGGCGTTGAAAAATTATTGTATGCAGAAGGTTCACTTCGTGAAAATGGCCGTACCCGATATGCCTTTGGTAATGAATACAATACCCTTTTTAATGGCACCAAAGAAATCATACATCTTGGATTGGTGATTGGATATCGCACTGCCATCATCCGATATCCTGATTTGAAATTGGCTTTTATCTATATGACCAATGACAATAACGATGCTACCTACCAACGATATCCCAAAATATTGGATTTGTTTATGGCTGGTACATTGCGTGAATCTAAGCCAAGTCTGGAAGGATTTCCTATTGCTGCCAAAGAAGTAGAAAAAATTGAACAAGAAGAAAAATTTCAAGAAACTATTGATCTCCATCCCTATGAAGGCATTTATGCTTCTAGCGAACTGGATTGTGTTTGGCAGTTGAAAATTCAGAACAATCGCTTGATAATTACCAATCAAAAGCTAAACGAAGTAAAACTAAGAAACTCAGGTGGTGACCGATTTGGCTATATAGAATTTGTAAGGGGTAATGATCAAAAGGTAGTTGGCTTGAAGATTTTGGGGGAGGGGATAGCTTTTGAGAAACTGTAGTGATTTATAAAATTTAGGCATAGACAAACAATTAAAATATTTTGGCTATAATACTCCAGTTGACACAGGCACTTATGATATCACGTTAGATTTGAGAAAATGTAATAAGCCTGTAATGAATATATTTCAAGAAAATTGATATGAAATCTAAAAGTATAAATGAAACCCGTAAAAGAATAGAAATAATAGATATTCTAAGAGGATGGGCCTTACTCAGTGTGGTTATAGTTAACTTTGCAATATTTTATTCGTATCATAAGGTAGTTCGAATACCAGAAAATGATCTACTTAGTAAAATAACGAAAGGATTAGTACAGGTATTTTTTCAGACCAAAGGTTGGACATTATTAGCTTTGGTTTTTGGATATGGGTTTTCGTCGTTAATGCAAAGCATCACTGAAAACGGATTGAATACCGTTGTTTTATTTACTAAAAGGATGTTTTGGCTTTTAATTATAGCTATTGTAAACTGTGCATTCTATTACGGTGATGTTTTAAAGGATTATGTACTCGTAGGTATGGTGATGCTTCTATTTTATAAAATTTCTGGTAATACTGCTTTACTGTTTTCACTATTGCTGTTTATTCTGTTCCCAGCCATTATACCTTTAGCTCAGTCTTTTCAATATAATCCATTTCAGGATGCTGATATTGCATTATACCACAGCTCTAAAATTCTGGATGTTTTAAAATATGGATTGCAATCAGGATTGCATATATTTTTCCAAGTGAGTAAAATCGCAGACTGGAATCTGGTTATGTTGTGCTGTGCTTTTATGGGTATGTATTTACATAAAGTGGGATTTTTTGAAAATATATTGGAGTATAAGCAATCGGTCAAAAGAATATTTTGGTATTCGCTTATTTTTTTCATTTTCGCTGCTACTTTAAATGGTATCTCAGGCACCATTAAGTTTTCGAATAATAAAGATTTAACAGATTATTACAAGGTAGAACTTTGGTTTCTTTTAGGTCAGATGGTATTTTTTTCGAGTGGTATTTGTTGGGTATACCTTACTGGCAAATTCCAAAAAGTATTGGAAGCTTTTCGCCTTGTAGGCCGAATGACCCTAACTAATTATCTGTTGCAAAATTTGATAGCAATGATTATTTTTTCAGGGGCGGGATTACATTTGCTTTACAAAATACCTTATTCGACTCATGTTATAATCGCTATAGTTTTGTTTGTACTTCAAGTTGGGTTCAGTAAATGGTGGTTGACAAAGTACAAAATTGGACCAATGGAATTGATTTGGAGAAAATGGAGTAAGTAAAAACTAATTCATTTAAATAATATCTACTAATTTGTAAAGGAGTATTGTTGTATTCCATTGCATAAAAAAATCGGTTCGATTATCTTTATATATAAATTTTTTAATACTCATTCTCATGAAAAAGATATTTCTGTTATGGATGGTATTTTATTCTATTTCAGTCAAATCTCAAATCGATACTGCTCCCACCATCCGCAATGTAAAATATGGTCCAGCTCCCATTCAAGTTTTCGATTTTTTTAAAGCCAATAGCTCTACCCCCTCTCTCAATGGACAAAATTATGCTACTGAATTTATTATCGGCATACCACTGTTCTCCTTGACTTGTGTACAATAAAGACAGCAAGTTACTTGAGTGCTAGTAACTTATTCACATTCTATTTCAGTGCTAATGTGAGAAATGAAAACTAGACTAAGAGAAAAAACTAAACACGAGTGAGGTTACAATTCAATTGATAACTTAATTGTTAAAGTTTTCCGTTTATGCAACCTTAAATTCAATCTGTTGTCTTTGAACAACAACAATCTTTATGAAAAATGCTTATTCATAAATTTGGCCTGTTATTAATTATATCTCTTTTTTATTCAATTTCGGCTCATACACAGGCATATATTACTATAGCCGATAGCCTGTATTCCAATATTTTGAGCGAAAAGCGGAACCTTCAAATAATGACGCGTGGTGAAATTGACAATAATAGCAAATTAGATGTACTTTATGTTACAGATGCAGAAATGTTCCAAAATTATGTGGCACATATTTTGGAATTTCAGCACGAAAACTTTGTACCACCTCAAATTATAGTAGGTATACCAAATAACTGGGAATGGCCAAATCAAACGAGAGAGAGAGATTTACTGCCAATATCACATCCTGAATATTATAGGTCAGGTGGAGCTGATAAATTCATGAGTTTTATTGAGCTAGAATTAATACCTTATATAATAGTAAATACCCAAACAATGGTAAAAAAACACTTCTAGGTCACTCTTTTGGAGGGTTATTTAGCATTTATACTTTACTTACGAAACCCCAGTTGTTTGACTCTTACATTGCATCTGATCCAAGCTGCTGGTACAATGATTTTTATATAAATCAATATGCTGCTAATAAACTGAAGATTTTTCCACAAGAAAAGAAGACTCTGTATATAGGAGGACGACAAGGACAAGAATATTCTGATATGGGTATAAAACAATTTGTAGAGGTGCTAAAAAAATATGCCCCAGGCAATTTAGTATGGCAAGCCAAAGCCCATGAAGACGAACACCATGGTTCCGTACGCTATAAAAATTTTTATGATGGATTTAAATTTACTTTTTGGGGATATGATGAAGACCTTTTAGAGTTCCACCCCATGGGAGGTATAATGGAAAAGGGTAAATCCATAAAAATAAAAACCTACACCGACAATAAATATATAAGGTATACTTTAGATGGCAAAATCCCAATTAAAAGCTCACCAAAAATAAATTTTCATATACCAGTTACTGTGGCTTCTGCCTTTTCTTTAAAGATATTTTCAAATAGAGTACCTGAACAAATAAGAACGGCAAAATTTTATTACGATCAGGTATCACCACCAGTTGTGTTGCCAAAAGGTTTTATAAATAATAGTCTTAAAGTAAAAACTTACCTATTGGCTGATAGTATCAAAAATGAAGCAGAAAGAAAAATTATTACAGCATTCAATGTACAAAATTCAGATTTTTGGGTAAATCAAGAACCCGCCCCAGCTAACTACAAAGCTGAATTTGATGGCTATGTCCAAATAACACAATATGCTTATCATACCTTCTATTTATCGGCCAATGATTACGTTACTTTAACCATCGCTGGCAAAAAAATAATTGAAACTGATCAGAATCAAAAATCCTTTATTATACCACTAAAAAAAGGATACTACCCTATAAATTTGGTTTACATTCAAAAAGAAGGAGGTCGATGGGTAAACCTAAAATACAGAACTCCTTCAATGGATATAAATTTAGACCCAATAAAAATACCGAGTAGTATGTTGTGGGGGGAAAGGTAATATTTTCAAAAATTTTATTGGTTTTTATGCTCCCTTGGATGGGGATGTCTAAAATCGCTTTTTATTTAGATTTTCACTATAATTATACTCTCCTTCATACCATTGGCAGTGTTATTTTGCATTTCAGCAAAACGCCCAGACCTCTTGCTTCGACAAGTGATAAAAAGCCACTGAAAAAAGGTATCAAACACCGGCAGGAAATGAATATTAGTTTTAAAAACATATATTTTAAAAGGACAGGTGAAGAGGTCCTTCAGTCCCGTTCTTTTGACTGTTCCTTATTTTCTGACAAGCTTTCTTTCTTTTAAAAGGCGGACAAAGAAAGACTAAAATTTACTGTGACCTAAGTCAAGTTTTGTCCTAGCCCAGCAAAATGAGAATTAGACCACCCGGATTATAAAGACCAAATTGATTTTCAGTAACGATAAATTAGCCATCGTTTTTTTCCTTATCTTTCAGCCGTGCCTAATCGTGTAAAACCCCATTCCAGATTTACTGATTTTGATATCAGTTTGTTTCGCAGCGGAAAACATTTTCGCCTGTATGATCATTTTGGATCTCATATCATGGAACTGAATGGTGAGCAGGGAGTTTATTTTGCAGTATGGGCACCGGCTGCCAAAGCAGTTACGGTCATAGGTGATTTTAATTATTGGGCAGGGGATGAACATCTGTTACAGGTGCGATGGGATAGCTCCGGTATCTGGGAGGGTTTTATACCCGGAATGAAACAAGGTGATACGTATAAATATCGCATCTTTTCTAATCACGATGGCATAGTCACTGAAAAAGCGGACCCCTATGCCCGTTTTTGTGAGACACCTCCATACACGGCATCCAAAGTATGGCCCATAGACTACAGCTGGAATGATACCCAATGGATGTCGGTACGAAGCGCGGTACAATCATTGGATCAACCCATGTCGGTATACGAAGTGCATCTGGGCAGTTGGCGAAGACCCTGGCACGAAGACAGGTCATTTTCATACCAGGAACATATTGATCAGCTGGTACCGTATGTAAAAGAAATGGGATTTACCCATGTAGAGTTTATGCCCGTGATGGAACATCCGTATTCACCCAGCTGGGGATACCAGGTCACCGGATATTTTGCCCCTACCAGCCGGTTTGGTATACCACAAGATTTTAAAAGATTGGTCGATGCATTTCATGCTGAAGGTATTGGTGTGATACTGGATTGGGTACCGTCGCATTTCCCTGAAGATGCACATGGCCTGGGTAAATTTGATGGCACCGCAGTATACGAACACCCGGATATGAGAAAAGGATTTCATCCCGATTGGAAAAGCCTGATCTTTAATTATGAGCGCAATGAAGTACGATCGTTTTTGATATCCAGTGCCCTGTTTTGGCTTGATCAGTATCATATCGATGCACTGCGCGTAGATGCGGTAGCCAGTATGCTTTACCTGGATTATTCAAGACAACATGGTGGCTGGGAGCCCAACAGATATGGGGGTAATGAAAACCTCGAAGCCATTTCGTTTATCAAAGATTTTAATCAAGCAGTGTATGCCGCATTTCCCGATGTACAGACTATTGCTGAAGAGTCTACCTCTTTCGCGCGGGTATCCAGGCCGGTATTTATGGGTGGCCTGGGTTTTGGAAAAAAATGGATGATGGGTTGGATGCACGATACATTAAACTATTTTAAAAAAGATCCCTTCTACCGCAGGTATCATCAAAACACACTTACGTTTAGTATGATGTATGCCTTTACCGAAAACTTTACCTTGCCATTTTCCCATGACGAAGTAGTACACGGCAAAGCATCCCTGATCAATAAAATGCCGGGAGACTATTGGCAGCAATTTGCCAACCTCCGATCTATGTTATCTTATATGTTTACCCATCCCGGATCGAAGTTGTTGTTTATGGGAGGTGAAATAGCCCAGTTCAGAGAATGGAAATTTGACGGGAGCATCGATTGGCATCTTTTGGGTGAATATTCTCACCAGGGCATACAATCACTGGTAAAAGAACTCAATTTTTTATATCGCCGGCAAAAAGCATTGCATGAAAATCAATATACTTCAGATGGATTTGAATGGATAGATTGTAATGATGCAGAGGCTTCCGTATTGTCTTATATCCGTAAAGCCGATGATGAAAAAGATTTTCTGATCATAGTTTGCAATTTTACTCCGGTGCCCAGATCAAACTATAGTATCGGGTGTCCTGCCTGTGATGGTCTCCAGGAGATATTCAATAGTGACGATAAAAAATACTGGGGCAGCGGTATGGTAAATGAAAATACCATTGGGGTAATATCACAGCCCAAACATTTCAGGACCCATTCTTTTGAAGTAAGTCTGCCACCATTGGGAGTAGTGATATTGAAACCGGTGTATGAAGTGGTAGAAGTAGAAGTTTAGACTTTATGGCAAAGTACAGAAAGTATCTTTATAGTGGCTGGCCATATAACACATGGAATTTTGTAACACAAGCACTGATTTTTCCAATTACAAACTCTGTGCAATTTGTGGACGCCGGCGCACCCTCTATTTCAAATTAGGTTAATAAAACGAAGTTGATTTAAATTAAACTGTAATCATTGTATTAGAAATGCTATGATTACCTCTCCTACGAGTGACTAATGATTCTATCAGCATGCTGACACTTGTCGTCAGCATCTGATACGACTATAGGAGTCATCAGACCCTTCGGGAAATCCATTGCTAATGCATGGATTGGGTTAAATATTATTGGTGTTATAATACGGGTTCAAATATTTCTTTGTTGCGTAATACCCTAGTATTGTAACGATTTCATTAAGTATAAACAACCAAGCTATTCCTATAATCCTCGAATCAAGAAAGTGTTTATTAATCAATAAATATTCAAGCAATCCAAATATGGGAGCCCAAATTAGTAAAGGAAGAAAAGTGAAATAAAGTAAAAACCATTTCCATTTATCGGTGTTGCTTATAGACCTATACGCCGTAATTAATGGAGGAGTACAAACAATCCAAATTAAAATAATTACGGTCCAATAGACTATGGGGCCATCCCCGAATAAGTTGGCTGAAGCAAAATATTCATCATTCATTTTAAAAAATGGGCATATCATTCTTTGTAACGGAAGTTGAGCAAAAATCAATGCAAAAGCCCAATGACTTGTCAAGGCAGAAACATGGGTTTTTTTGATTAAAAAAAATCTACCAACCCACATCATAGCAAATGAAAATACAGGCCCCATGTATGTAGCTAAATAAGTTATTTTTTCTTTCTCACAAGCAGTGGAAAAATAATTAAAAGTCTTATATCCCCAATCACCGCAAATAAAATAGCCAACAAAATGATGAACAAGCTCATGTAAAGAAGCGTATAACATAATAATAAAATAAAATGCAATTAAATATTTCCATGTTAGTTTTATTCTTACCATAATTGCCTCGTTGAAATAATTAAATTGATTAATTTATTATGATACATATTACTAATGTATTATTTTTTTTCACATCATTCAACTTGTTTGAGATAAATAAAAAATTGCATGGCAACCTGCTTTTTTCCAAAAATATTTGGAATTAAAGTAAATCGATAAAATCGATATAGTATTTCAAGTTAAACTAAATTTTTTATTTATAGAATCAAGATTTAATTGAATTAGCTTACTTCTTGTTTAAAGCTAACCTTGAAAGTAATAAAAGCACTAAAATAAGTGCCAATTGAATAATGGGGATAATAAAAGTAAACAATACTGTGATTATAAAAAATACTCCAAATACTAACAACTTAATGTTTAATATACCTTTCATCATTTCAACTTCACAATTTTTTTTAATAAGAAACAAACTAATTAACCCGGAAAGAATAAATAAAAAACTAAAACAGGCGCTTAATGCCAAAATCAATTCATTCATAGTTCGATGAATGCCTAATCCTAAATCAAATTGATAAGTATCCATTAAATTATACAACTGCTTTTCAGTTTCGTTTTTTGGTGTTGGAGTCACAAAAAGTGTTATTGCGTGAAAAAAAGCAAATACAAATTGAAAAAAAACTGAAGCCTTAATCCAAATTCCGTACATTTTCATTTTTTATTGCGAAATAAGTTAAAGATCAACAGGAAAACAATATTTGTGTAAATTCTACCAGTATCTACCTTTAGAATACCAACAAATACCTACGATTGGAACCCTAAAATATAAAAGAATATGCCTTGATGCCCTTTCCCACTAAATACCTATGGTTATGGTCTCTCAAAATCTATCATATGGTTGTGTTTTGTCAATATAGCTGCCACTGTTGTGTGTTCGGCTTTTTTCTGTCAGGCAAGTTTAACAAAGTTGTCTTCTAGTTTTACGTTAAAATTGATTTCGGCTTTTAACGCTTTGAACACTTTTAATATCGTGTCGATGGTTGCACTATGGGCACTACTTTCAAGTTTAGAGATTTGAGCTTTTTGAACACCAATAAGTCGTCCGAGTTCTTCTTGTGTCATGTTTCTTTCTTGTCGAGCAGTTTTAATCATCTTGCCTAAAACATCCATACGAAGTTCGTATTCGTATTCGTCACGCTCTTGTGTCCCGACTTTGCCGATGTACTTGTCTTTCATTTCGCCAAGCGAATAGGTCTTTAATTCTTTAGTTGCCATAAGATTACTTTTTTAGTCTGTTTTTAAAATAGTTGTCTCTTAGCCTTATTGCCCGATTAATTTCGTTTGCCGGAACTTTGTCAACTTTCTTTATGAAACCATGCGTAGCAAGAACCAAATTATAAAAACACGATATGATAAAATACCTGGTGTAGTATATAAAAGCAAATGGCCGTGGCATAAGGTTGATACTTTTTACCATTTTTTTTGTCGTAAAACAATAGGCTGACCAGTATTAAATAAATTATACCGTATTGAGCATTTTGTGTGACTAGCTCACTCCATCCTAATAAAATGGGGCCAATCCGCCCAACTGTAAGCCCTAAAAAAACCAGGGCAGTGGCAATCATATATCGCATGTGTCTGGAGCTCTCTTTTCTAAAATAAACAGCAAGAGAATAAAATAGGATGAGCAGGGATCCGTCTGCGAAAGAAAAAAATAAATTTTTGAGCTTAGCCGAATTGGCTGTGCTTATTATTTGCGGTATAAATGATATAATAAGGAGTGGGAATATCACATAAGAAAATTTACCTACTTTTTTGTGAGTTGTAAATTTCTTGTTCAGGATTAAAAACGGTTGAACCATGAGTATCCCAATCCATACCGTTGCTATGAGTGCATGAAAATGAATAAAATAAGTAATATCTTCTTCAAAATATGGAAACTGAACAAGATAAGTTTAAAAAAAACCAGCAATGGTTAAGGGTATCAGCAAGAGAAAAAAATACCCTAAATACCTATATGATTTGTCCATTTAAGTTAGTTGATAATTTAAAGTGAAGCCTGTCTGCTTTAAGTTAGAATAAGGACTATTTTCGTTGTCTGCCATGTTTACGGGTTTAAGATATTGGCGATTTCGGAGCACAAAACGGTCTGCCGGTTTGGAACCACATATGAAGCATAATTGTTCAAAAAACCACGGAACCGCCAATTTTTTAAGGCCGCTGTTTTAGGGTATTTTTCTTTTTTCTCGGATTAAATTCAAGTATCTCATCTCGTTTTATTGATGCAACATATTGCTTCTTATCATTCCCCTCCTTATCCATGATCCAAATGTCAGAATTTTCAGCAACACGTGTATACGCAATACATTTTCCGTCTGGTGTCCATCGTGGCCATCGGTAATCCAGGGTGTCTGTAGTTAACTGTTTGATATTGCTACCATCAATATTCATAGTATAGATGTCTGCCTTGTTTTTTAAAAAGTAATGACAAGCAATGGTTTTACCGTCCGGTGAAATGTCTAAAGCCCCATCGTTCCCAATTCTGTTCGTCAATCTGGTGTGATTTTTTCCCATAGTGTCCGTAACAAATATTTCGCTATTAGTTATTTTATTGGCGGAATCTTTGTCCATAAAAGAAGTATAAAAAATTCTTACCCCATCTGGATGGAATGTTGGCGAACCATCTAATCTATCGTTCTTTGTTATTCGAGTTGTTTTCTTGGTGGACAAATTCATCAAATAGATTTCATTTTGTTTGTGGTCAGCATTTGAAACATATAAAATGTTTTTTCCATCAGGAGAAAACGATGGACCGTATTGGTCTAATGTATCATTTGTAAGGCGTTCAGTCGTTTTCAATTTAACATTGTAGAGATAAAGGTCGTATTGTTTGTTAACCTGCTTTGCAAAAAGAATATAATTTCCATCAGGGCTCCACTTAATTCCGTAGTCTGTATATTTGTCGTTGGTGATGTTAAGAACTTGGTCGTGAGAGGAAGAAATATAGATATCTAAATTTTCGTCTCGGTCAGAAACAAAGGCGTACTCGTACTTCACTATTATGCAGGAGTTTAAAATTAGAAGCCCTAAAAGAAATAGGTAAATCCTTTTCATTATTGTCGTCTTTTAAAATGTGCCGCTAACAGTTGGTGAAATTGGTGATTTTACCACCCCAATTGCATACTAAGTACAAAGTTCAAATTTACGATAAACTGTCGTACGAAGCACTGAACCGCCATTTTTTAAACGATATTTGTCAATATATTTGTTACTGATTGTTCGGTCGTGAACTGGGCATTCTGTCAGCCCATTTCTGTTTGAACCCAACCTTGGATTTACAATAACGCAAATACAGTTGTCGTTTTTGAGTTCCTTTGCCATTGATTTGTTTAGAATATCCAGTACGTTTTTCACAGCCCACAAATCCGTAATGTCAACCAAAGTTTGGGTTTGTTACTGAACTTAACCTACTTGAAATATTTATTACAATTGATCTTTCGCTTTTGTTAAGTAAAGCTCGAAAGTGTTTAACCATAAGTAGTAGTGCAATACTGTTTACCTGATTGTCAGCACCACTCAAAAGCCAAGACCTATGTATTCATCCTGTAACGAATGCTGTTTTCATCGCTTCAATAATTTAAAACCAATTTCTCTGCCTTGTCCTTGAAACATGGCAAGGTTTATCCAAAACCATGCAAATTGTTCCATTAATTCAAATTTGTCGTTCCCGCCAATGTGGTAGCACTCTGCAAATCCAGCGTCTTTCGCCAATTGAATAGCTGCTTGTTTCCCTTTCTCGCTGTCGCCTGCTACAAATAAGTCCAGTTGCAGGTTTCCGTAATTGGGATTTTGCATATTGTTGAAACCAGTTGTATTAAAGCACTTCACAACATCTTTAGTCTGCGTATTATCCAAAATTGCATCCGTTGTAAGTTTATATCCTTGCGGACCTCTATTCATTACAATGTTCATGGCATCAATAATGATTTTGCCAGAGGTATCGCCCAAAGCTTTCACCACTTCAACAGTTGAAGGGGCAGGCGTAGATAGCAAAATGACTTCTGAAATTTTAACTGCTTCAGTAATGATATAAACTGTTGTATTGGGATTGCTTAACAGTTCTTTGCCTTTAAAGTTGTTTACATCACGAACCCCTAAATTTATTATGTGTCCTTTGTTTGCCCATTTAGTGGCTAGGGCACTTCCAACATTGCCAGTTCCTATAATTGCTATTTTCATTTTTCAATATTATTTAAGTGAGTAATTTTTTCAGGAACAAAATACATTGCAGGAACCACCAAGAAAAGCACGAATGATAGGTAAACAGAAACGATGCTTGTAGAAGCTGCTAATAGATAAATCGAAAGTGCTATTCTGTTATTATTTCTGACTTTGATATGAGCTTCTTTGCTGATACTGTCGTGGAGTAAATGCTTCTTGAGAACATAGTTTCTCAGCATTGTAAAAGATAAAGCACTCATAAAAAATATAATGCTGTAAAAAGACGATGTTTGCCAAAGCAATGGATTAGCTCCAATAAAATTGGTGCAGAATGGAATAATACTCATCCAAAACAAAAGATGAATGCTATACCAAAGCAGATTTCTGTCGGTATGCTTTATCTGATGAAATAGTTGGTGATGATTTACCCACATAATGGCAAGCATTATAAAACTGATTGAATAAGAAATAAACTTGGGTGTCAATTTCAATAGTTCGCTCCAAACAGTTTTGTCTGTAGGTATTTCTTGTAGTTTCAAATCAAAAACCATCACTGTAATAATGATAGCAATAACGCCATCACTAAATGCTTCAATTCTACTGGTTGGGATTTGATTTAGAATGCTCATCAATATAAAAATCCGTTTAAAGGTTCAAGTTTCTTTGGCAATTCGGTTTCGCCTAACATTTCTCTTAAATCTCTTTCAATTGTATTGCACATAGCCGATAAAGGCACATCGGTAATTCGGTTTTCAAATGGGTCTTCGTTGACCTCACCCACCTTGCCTATGATGGCAAATACAAATGAAATAATAATAGAAACAGGTATCATCAAAGAGTCAATATTCATCTTCGTGAAATCACTAATCAACGAAAATGGAAGTAACAGCATGAACGTATATAAAAATACCCTTGTGAAAAAATCATATTGTCTTAGCAAAGGTGTGTTTTTAATTCGCTCACAACCGCCCTGATAATTGGCTAATGCCAGTAGTTGACCTTCCATTTGAAAACTATCAAACCCCCCAAGTGTTCCGTTTGCCATTGCTTCATATATCTTTTTCCCTGAAATAAGGTGTATTAAATTGGGTATGTTCTGCGATTTTAGAATTTCTGAATATTCTTGTTCTGAAATAAATGGTTTTAACTCCTGCCAGTTCCCTTGCTTTCTTAAATGCAATCGCAAGGCATGAACCCACGCAATGACCTTGTAAATCATTTCTTTTTTAAATTGTTTGCTTCTATTTTTATCGTAATTCTGTTGGTGTTCATGGCTATCGGTAAAGGTGATTATTAGTCTTGCTAAAACTCTGCTGGAATTAATAATACCGCCCCAAAGTGTTCTTGCTTCCCACCAACGACTGTATGAACTATTATTTCTAAAGGCAATAAATATAGCTAAAGCACTTCCTAATATCGCTGCGATTGAAAAAGGCAACGAAATTGCTGTTATACCTTGCTTGTGCAAAACAAAAACCGTTACGGAGATTGCAATGGAAAATGTCAATTCGGTTTTTACATACTGAATGACTTTAATTGGGTTAAAATTTCGTTTTACTATCATAGTTTAAAATTCATGTCTGATGAAACCGCCTACATTGTATGTTTTGTTGAATGTAGAATTACCTGTTTGGTTAAAATCGGCCCCTGCTCCAAATTGATAGCCCTTTATTGAAAGTCCTAAGCGCAGTCGTTGAATAAAACTATAATTCTCCGTGCTAACGGTCGGGAAAGCATTTACACTTTCTACTTGAGTAAAGAGATTTATCTTTTCAGAAAATTTCGGATTGTATCGAAACAAAAGGAAATAATCTAAAACTGGTTTTTCAAGGGCTTCACAAACCAGCCAAGTAAAAACAGTCATATTTTTGCGAATGTGGGCGTATTGAATACCTACTTTGGGATAAACCCCCCAAGTTAAAACCTGTCCAACCAATACAGGTGCAAATCCTTTTAATTTTTCGTGGTTATATGAAATGGCATCCGTAAACCCAAATTGCGGCCAAAAGGTTGTTTTGGTTATTCTATAGTCAATACTTGCCCTGTTTCTATTAAAGAAAAGCCAACGGGAATTTTCTCCTTTTTTATTCTTGAAATACTTAAAGAACATGATATCAACGGTTGTTTTCTCCTGTCCTCCAAAAATTTCAACTGGTATTTGAGCCTTGGCATTGCTACAAAACACCAATAATATAATGACTATACTCTTTCTCATTTGCCCTACAATAAAAACAGGTGGGGCACCGCCCCACCTGGCTGTTTATGATTTACTTTGTGAGCAGCTCTACTACTAATTCAGCAGCGGCAGCACCAGAGTTTTGTTGTTGACCTGTAATTAAATTGCCGTCTTGAATTGCGTAAGAAGAAAAAGGAGCAGCTACTTTAAAAGTTGTGCCTGAAATTTTCTTAGCTTCTGTTTCAATTCTGTAAGGTTGAATTTTTTGACCGACAGCATTGTCTGCAAAATCTTCTTCTGCATCAGCAAAACCAGTCCATGTTTTGCCTTTTACTAAATGTTCACCGTTAGATTTTTTAGCTTCTAATAGAAGTGTAGTTGAATGGCAAACGGCAGATGCTGGTTTACCTGCTTCGTAAAATGAAACGAACAGTTTTTGCAAATCAGCATTACCTTTGAAGGTATACATTGGGCCTTGTCCGCCTACTAAGAAAATGGCATCATAATCATTGTGCTTCACTTCTGTCAATTTCTTAGTATTCTCTAACATTTTATTAAACTCTGGTTTTTGCATGTAGCCTAAAGAAATGATGTCCTGTGCGGAATATCCGCTTGCATCAGTTGGATTGGAATACCCGTCCATCATTAATTTTCCGCCCTCTGTTGATACCAATTCAATTTCATAACCTGCTTCTTGAAATACTCTCATTGGATGAGTTAATTCAGCAGCCCAAAATCCAATTGGCCAGCCAGTTTGTTTTGAAGTTGATGGTGAACTTGCCACCATTAAAATTTTTCCTTTTGAGGGTGCACCATGAGGGTGAACGTAACTCAGTCTTTCTTTTGGTTTATCCATTTTACTGTTGTTTTTAATTGTATTTGAATTTTGTGCGTAAACAATGCCACCGATTACAGTCAGGGCAGAAGCGAAAACAAGAATTGTCTTTTTCATTTTTTGTTATTAAAGAATTGATGTGGCAAAATTGCAATTATATGTTACCTTTGACAATATACTTACTCTGAATAGTGATACACACTTTTAGGAAAGTATCAATGAAATAAAGCAGCTTAGACAATGCCAGAATTTTTATACAATAAAAAACTTTATTACAATCCAGTCGAATTTGCGATGGATAGAATAGGCGGAACTTGGAAAATGCCAATCTTGTGGCGGTTGAAAGATAAAGTGATGCGATACGGACAATTGAAAAAAGATATTCCCCACATCACTCATAAAATGCTTACCAGTCAGTTAAGAGAATTGGAAGAAGAAGGATTTATCAGTCGTGAAGTTTATCCAGTTGTCCCGCCAAAAGTAGAATATTCAATAACCAAGCGAGGTCAAAAAGCAATTGTTATCGTTGATGCTATTCGCAATTATGGCTTAGTGTTGATGAAAGAATTTGGAGTAGAACACTCTAAAATTATAAAGCACAAAAAGGAGAAATAGAGGGTCGGCAAAATTGGCTCTTTTGCAAAATTTTGTTCGTGTGTGGACTTGTGCGGTTTTGCAAATGTGTCATTGTGCGTAGGCATAAAATTCTTTTGTAGAATGGGGGGGGAATTTTTAAATCCTTAGGGTCGTCTTAAGTGTCAGAAAGGCCTTGTTGGTATATTGTATACCGTTTTGTGGTTGTCCGTTTTTGGTTGTGTTGGTCGTCCTACGCTTTCTGCTAAAGTTTTGTGGGTTTAAGAAGTTGACAATTTCGGAGCTCAAAACTGTCTGCCAGCACTGAACTTGATACATTTATATAAAAAGCAGAAAAGATATTTCACCTTTCTGCTTAAAGTTTGTCAGTTTTAAATGATTATTTTCTTTCCAATGGAACTTGTAAGTTAGTTGGTCGGTTTTCTGGTTTGTCAAAGCCACGACCGTCAACGTGTTTACTACCCATAAACAACATATTGCTGTGGATATAAATAAGGTCATAATCTCCAACAGTTTCGCCTTCTTTAATGCCAAATAAAGGAAATTCTTTGCCTTTAATGTCTTGCATTATGTTGGCCTCCCATTTGTTTAGCCCTTTTGCTGGTGCTTGGTTCAGTTGGTCTGCAAACATTGGATGCAGTGGTGTTACTTCAAATGCTTCGTCCAAAATGTAGTCAATTTCAAAAGCACCTTTTGCAATTTGGTGCTCTTTACCCCAAACTGTGTGTCCTTTGAATGTAAATTGAACCAAAGGCATTTGTCCAAAAGGGTCGGCTGAACTAATAATTGTTCCTTCAAATCTGTTGTTCGGTAAATATTTAAAAATACGTTTTACGTAAAATGGCTGAATTTTACCTGTTCCCAAACGGTCTTCAAATGGACGAAGTTCAGTTGAAAGTGAAGTCCATTCTCCACCTTGAATAAATTGTTTGATTTCTTCTATTGTTGTCATTTGTTTGCTTTTTTTGTTTGTTACTTTTTTGGTTTGTGAATAAACTGTTCCTGCTGTTAAAAGGATAGCAAGAAATCCAATAATGATTTTCTTCATTAAATTTTCAATTTTTGTACTTGTTCAGCGTTTAACACTTGCTTTAAATCCGTTCTCCATTTTGCAACTGCATTTTGGATAACTTCTTTTTTTCTACCTTGTTTGTAAGCGCCTTCGTGTCCGTTGGCTCTGTCAAGATTAATTTGAAATACTTTTGCTTTCTGTTCTTCCGAAAGAGAAAATTTCTTTGCCATTTTTTCGGTAATGTGTTTTACCTTTTCTTCTTTTGAAAGACGAGAATGTGCAAACGCCTTTACTCCAATTGCTGAAACTATTATCAGCAATGCACCAATTAGGATTTTCTTTGTAACCATTTTTTAAAATTTATTTGATTTTACAAGTACAAATTTATTATCTTTGTCTAAATAAGATGTGTAGTCAATAATTGTCGATATAGTATAAAAATATAGACCAATGGAAAATAAAAGGAAAACAAAAGAATTTAATCCCAATAATTGTCCCGTTACCCATTGTCTAAATAAGATTGGTGGCAAATGGAAACCTGTCATTATTCATTTGATACGAAAAGACTGCAACAGATTTTCAATGTTGCAAAAGGCAATTCCTGATATTAGTAAGCAAATGTTGGTCAACCAACTTCGTGAGATGCAAGAAGATGCAATTTTGGAACGAATTATTTATGCAGAAATACCACCGAGAGTAGAATACAAAATTTCAAAATACGGTCAGACTTTGTTGCCAATTATTGATAGTATGTCCGATTGGGGTTTGAAAGATTTGAAGAAGCGGTCAAAGTGATTTCTGTTGGTTTTGACGGCCGGTCGTAGCGTTTCTGCCAACGTTAAATGTGCTTATGAAGTTATGGCATTTGAAAAACATCAGTTTCAATTAACCACAAAGGCAAAATAATGATTTGGAGGTGAATGCTTAACGGCCATCCACAATTTTATAAACACACTGTTGGCTGCTGTACTGTCAAAGAGCGTTACTTTATTACCTTCTCAAATCGCATATGCATCATTCTTGCAGAATTAATCTCAAATGCTGTAGCCTGTTTTTTCCTATCCATGAAAAATTTAAGATGAATGCCCCCAGTTCCTATCAGCATGTTATACCTATCAAGAACTTGTAATTTTTCCTCTCCATATTTAGGAGATTTCAATAGTAATCGACCATCGCTGAAAATTATTTCTAGTCTTGATTCCAATTCTGGACTAAAGTAGGTACCTGTATAGCTAGCGGCTGCATTGCTTACAAAAGAACTGTCAGGAATGTATTTCGTCAACAACCGGTTATATCCCGTGAAGGATTGATGAGCAGTGGTGTCGTTTGCAGATACTGAAAATTTGAATTTTACCTGTGAAGCGGAATCCACAAACATCTCTTTTCCTGTTTGCACCAGAGGCTTGGAACCGGATGGAGTTTCCCATATGAGAACCTCACCATTGGATTGAAATTTAAATCGCAAACCGTCGTCAGAAATGTAATTGCCGTTGAATAGTTTTATGTATTGAGAGTCTGCAGGGTGATATCTTACGAGGGCGGTCTCACTCGAACTGGAAGGTGATACAGGAGGATTGTAATTCTTTAGAAAAATGTCTGCCAATTGATTTGATTTTGCAGTTGCGTTAACGGTTCCATTGTTACTCAAAACAATAAAAGCAATTTTGAGTTCGGGAAAAACAGAAATGTTTGTTCTAAAACCAGCTAATGAACCACTATGGGTGTATTGTTTGAGCCCTTTGTATTGATTTGTTACAATGCCCAGAGCATAGGGTATTTTGCTACCATCATTCAGTATGCCATTTTCACCGAATTTAGAGATGTCCTCTGCACTACCAACTTTGGGGTTGTAAAAATTCATCACCCACTTTGAAAGATCTTCAATATTTGAAAACATGCCCCCATCCCCCAATGTAAATACTTCATGAGGTGCATTATTGAATTGGTTTCCTGTTTTGTAATAGGATGCAGCTCTGTTCTTTACCAGTTTATTTGGCTCGTCAAGAAAAAAGGAATGCTTCATGTCTAGTGGCTTGAATAGTGCCGAGTCAACAAAAGCTTTGAACGATTTTCCACTTCTCTCTTTTACGATTTCTGCAAGAAGAACATAATTAGAATTTGAATACAGGTACTTCTCACCTGTCTCATAATTCAGCGCTGTGGAATTTTTGATGTATTGAATAGCTAAATCCTGCGTAACAATACCGTCTCCAAGCCCGCCAAATGAAGCCATAGATAAATCATCTCTAATGCCGCTGGTATGATTCAACAAATGCCTGATTGTAATTATCTTTTTAAAGTCAGGAATCCATGGCAGATGACTTCTAACTTGATCAGTTAAGTTTAACTTTCCTTCTTTTGCAAGTAGCAGTATAGCATAACCGGTGAATTGTTTAGAAACAGAGGCTAAATAGAAAATCGTTTTTGGTGTAATTGGAATGTCATATTCGAGGTTAGCCAACCCATAACCCTTTGCATAAATAAGCGAGTCGTTTCTTACTACACCAATAGCACAACCCGGGGTATTGGGTGAGTTGAACTCCTTAAAAAGACTATCAATTTGGCTAACAGTTGCTGATGGCAGGTGTTGGGCATAGAGAAAGGAGATAATAACGCAGAACCATGCAATGAGAAGAAAACGATTTACAATTTTTTTCATAAGCCTATTTAAAGTTTTAAGTAAGTCCGTATTGCCGCTAACATTTATCAAAGTATCCGACAGCAATTAAAAAAAGATTGAACAGTGGTGGGTGTTAGGTTGGCTGGCGGTATAGAGAGGCTGTGCTCTCCATAAATACTTTGCGCCTGCCCCGTATGATAGAAAAAATCCATCGGGGTTGACCGAGTGCTGAGGCCACGCTCAGCATAAATACAAGTGGTAAGCCCTGTATGGCAAAAAGTAATTTGGTGATTGGAAGACAGTTGCGTTGATTTATTTGATGCAAGGAAAGAAAATATGGGATGAGCCATTTAAGCGTATGATTTACAGATAAAAATAGTAGTAGTTTTTGAATAAATCTGAATAAAAAAATGGGGGGTACAATACATTCCCTGGCTAAAGGGACAGATGTAACAAAGAAAAATGGATTTTATACTTTAAGTGATGCAGGAACACGACTAACTAAAAGCGAAAGAATGCCGATTGCAAAGGCAATGTCTGTCGCCATTGGAATACCTGCCCCTGCTTGTGTCGCTGTGCCGAAGTTGAAAAGCAAAAACAGTCCTGCTGGAACAACCATACCACCAAGTGCAGCTAAGATTGGGAGTGAAGCGTTCTTTAAACTTGAAAGTTCTCCAATGTATATTTCTCGTTCAAGCTCCAAACCGATGAGCAAAAAGAAGATGGTCATTAGTCCGTCATTTATCCAATGTATCGAACTGTGTCCGCCAATTTAAAAATGCCACAACCGAATGTAGTTGTCTTAGAAAAAAAATTTACAAGTAAAAGTGAAATGGCTGTGCAACCTATCAACAAAATACCTCCTGCCTTTTCGCTTTCAAAAAATTCGGTGAATAGCTTAGTTAGTTTCATTTTTCTTAGCTGTCATTAGTCCTACCATCATCAACAAAACGGATAGAATAATGGCCTGAATGATAAGTGATTTATTTACGATTGAAATACTTTGCTCGGGCAAAATAGCTAAGAAAAGCAGAATGGTAATTAGCCCTCGTGGTGCTACAAATAGTAAGGGAGAAGAAGGAAGTTTTGAAAATTTAAGTGCAATCCATCTAACTAAAATAATAGATAGAACAATTCCCGTTGCCCAAGGAATTGAATAAGGATTTAAAATCTCTTTGGCTTCCATCAGAAAACCAAATAGAATAAAAAACAATGCGCGAATAAGAAATGTAGCTTCTGTCGTAATCTCCTTGAACTTCTTTACTTCTTTATCTAATTTTTCGGGTCTTAATTTTTCAATCCACTTAAACCGTTTTAACTCGTCAAGATTGCCAAGGAATAAGCCAAAAACAAGAATGAAGATTAAGCCAGGCAAATGATACACCTTCGAAACCGCATAAATAAGAATGACAATTAGAATAATCGGTGTGAAGGTAATGTGATGTTTAATGCGACTTAATAAAAACGAAAGACCTAAAACAGCAACGAATGAAATGACAATGATGAGAAGCAATTGTAGAGCAAAGTTTCCAAATGATTGGGCGTTTATTATTTGATTTAAAGCAATGAAATTGAAAAACAACACACCGAAAATATCAGACAAACTGCTTTCGTAAATAATAAACTCTTTGTTGAAAGCAGAAAGGTTTCTGACGCTTGGGATAGCGATAGCACTACTGATTACACAAAATGGAATTGCATTTACCAAAGCCATTTTATAGGAAACCTGCCCGAAGTAATGAAATGCAAATGCAAAAAGAAAGGCCAAAACAAACATTGGAATGAGTGCATTGAGCAATGAATTTTTAATTACAGAGAGTTTGGATTTATTGAGTTCAAGTTCTAATGAACCTTCCAACACGATTAAGATTAAACCAATAGTTCCGAATATTGGTAAAAGTGGATTAAGGTCGGGAATATGAAGGCTGAACAAATCCACCGTTTGTTTTACAATCCAACCCAACAGCAACAAAAGTATTACCGAAGGAATTTTTGTAAGTCCAGAACTGATGTCAAAAACATATGCTAAAAGTAAAAGCACACAAATAGTGATTATGATGGTTGTGGTCATTCGTTATTTAGCGAGGTTTAATAGTTCGGAAAAATTTGGCTCGTGAATTACAATGTCGGCATGATGGTTTACTAGTTCGTCTGTAGAGCAAAACGCTATCCCAAGTCCTGCCTCTTTTATCATGCAAAGGTCGTTCATGCTGTCGCCAATTGCAATTGTGTTTTCCCGTTTGATTTGATATTTATTCAGGACATTAAGCATAGCATTTGTTTTGCAAATTGTGTGTTTGCATAAACTATCTGAAAGGCTGAAAAGAAAGGATGGAATTTTTACTTCACCTGTGCAAATACTTTTTGAGAATTCCAATTCATTGGATAGAGAAAAATCCATTCCCAGTTTGTTTTTGATGTGATTGGTGATGCAATCGTAACTATCAGAAATAATTCCGACAATGTAACCACGCTTCTTTAGCTCTGCAATAATTTCTTTTGTGCCCTCAATAATCGGAATATGGTCTGCTATTCCAATGAGTTCACTTATCGTTTTGCCTTTTAGCAAAGTAGCTATTCGTTTAGTAAGAATGATTACATCCGTTTCAGATGAACGAATGTTCATCAATTCATTTTTAAAACTAAACTTATCGGCACAGGTATCAATAAATCTTCCTTTCAAAAGTGTGTTGTCCATGTCAAACACAACTAATTTGTCAAGTGTGTTTAATTGGTTTTCTAGAGCAAATTCCATTTGCGAACGAATTTCATTCAATACTCCAAGTTCTTCAAAGTTGTAATGAGGGTTTTTAGAAGAAGCAGCTTTAAGTATAATCGTCTGTGCTACCTCTTTACTCATTTTTCCAAGGGCTTGCCAAGGTTTGCTTTTGTTTTCAAGATAGCCGATTTCTATTTCTTTCATTCGTGCATTCATCAGGTGCATGTCTATCAATATGCCAATGTCAACACCGTAATCGTCTCTGAAATCTAACTGCATAAAGAGAGATTTTTTTCCTGCAATCATTCCGCTTAAAGGTTGACTAAACCGAAGTAAGTCAGGGAAGAAAATACTGAGAAGGGGTTTTGCCACAAGTTCTGTTACCCTGCCTGCATTTCGATTGAATGAAGATTTTACAAAATCAACCTCGCCTTGCAAGATGGGGTCCGTCAATAATTTAATAGTGTAGTGCGGATAGGGGTCAATGTCGCCATCAAGAAAAGCAATGATGTCATTAGTAGAACATAAAATACCATCTTTCATAGAGGCACCTTTGCCCAATTTAGTACTGGTGATAACCTTAGCTCCGTTTTTCTGTGCAATGGATACTGTCATATCATGCGACTTGTCGTCCACCACAATTACCTCTGTTACATACGGCTGACCTTTTGCAAAGTTCACAACGCTTGCAATGTTTTCTTCTTCATTAAGTGTCGGTATTATTACTGTAATCATTTGTCGTTAATTGTTATTGTCAAAGATAACTTTTTTAGCCACCATACCGCTATGAAAAACGGTATTTGTGTGTGTGGCTAAAGCAAATGTGAAACAAAAGGGCGTTTGCATTTGCGTTGCTTCTCTTTTGTTTTGCGAAGGGTAGCCAAACAGCTTTGCCGAAATTTTACAGTCGTTCGTTGTCCGCACAAAAGTTGCATGGTAGCACTGTGCCATGCAGTTGCAGCTAATATTTGGGTTTATGAAACGTTATTTTTTTCTTTATCCTATTTTATTTTTGATTAGTCGAAAATTATAAAATTTCTTCATCTTTGCGTTTGAATTAAGTTACAATGAAATCAATGTCCCTTTTTTAATAATTATTCAATTAGTTTATTTTTAAACGAATTAACAAAAAGTATATTGCCCAAATCGTTGTATCCTTCAAAGGTACTTGTGTCTAAGTGCTTTATGCTACCTTCGTGAAATCCAATTATTGTTAGTCCGGCATTGACAGAGTATGAGTTGATTATTGCTTTGGAGGGTTTTTCTTCTTCCTCAACCAGTATTTTAACGTTCAATGCAGTTATTGGAAGTCGCCCTTTATCAATTAATTCATTCATTTGTTTTTTTACTTCTTCAATTTCACCTTGTTTGCAGATATCAAAGATTTTAATATCAGAATTTTTCCAATCGGGGTGTCCAAGCAAAATATAACTTAGAATTATCATTAAATTTGCGTTTTCTGTATCGGTAGTTTTAATCCAAATATGAATTCCGTTTTTGTAAATAATAGGTTTACGACTTGAAGCGAGAATACAAACATCAAAATTGTCAGAGTTTATCAACTTAAAATTATCAATAATATCAACTAATCCATCAGGGTTTTCTTTATCATACTCCAGTATAAGCATATTATTTTCCATACCTGAAATGCTGGGAATTTGAATTGCTTGTGCTATTGCAGAGGTATAGGAGGGGGAAATAATAGTGTCGATATATACATGGCTGTTATCACCGTAGTTGTGTATCAAACGGCTTAATTCTTCTCGTGATTTTTCGAACGAATTCCTGGAGCAGTATTCTTCAATTCTATGTAAATATGTTCCAAACCCATACTTATATGAAATCCAATTGGTAAGTTTAAATGCATTGTCGCGGTTAAAGGAATTTTTTGAAATACAAATAACACTTGGCCGCCAATCCGTCGAAGTTTTTACAATCCTACTCTTTTGCAAATAAAGCTGAAGGTTCCTGTTGAGCTGAAAAATAGTATTTGTAAAAATTGATGATAAACCTTTTCTGTTTCTATGAATGTAGTTAATAAATATATACAGTAGTGTAATTGCAGAAATGGCTAAAATACTATAGCCAATACTTATTTTAATCATTACCCAAACTGAAGTTATAAAACCAATAAGAGATATAAACCATTTTGATTTAAAAGATGGTCTGTAGGACGGGGATGAACCGAAGTGATTGAGAAATGATATTAAGCAGAGCGAGCCATAGGTAATCAAAAAGAACATCGAAATTATTTGGGCAACAACATCTACATTTCCTAGAGCTACAAATACCAATGCAACTAAACAGGTAATTAGTGAAGCGTTTACTGGTTCATCGTCTTTTGTTCTGGAATGACTTAACCATTGATTGATAAGTTTTAATGGAAAAGATTTATCGCTGGCTAAAGCTTGCAATGTACGGGGGGCAACCATAACAGAGCCTAAAGCAGAAGATAGGGTAGATGCGGCAAGCCCTATAGGAATGACTATCCAACCAAAAAGTGCTATCTTGCTCATCACAAACTGATTGGAAGTTAAATCCTCAGGTGTTGCTGAACTTGACAATTTATAAGAAATGAAAAAATAGATAATCATCCCCAACACAGTTGCTGATAGTGTACCAATTGGAATTGATTTAGCCGGATTTTTTAAATCGCCTGAAAGGCCAACTCCAGCAGTCATGCCTGTAAAAGCAGGAAAAATGATAGCAAATACAAGAAAGAATTGTTCTGAGTTCCTAAATTTAGCATTTGTAAAATTAAAATTCACCTCATTGGTTGTTTCGGGACTTCCTAAGAAAAAAAAACAGAAGAGATAAAGCAAGTATTGCTACCACAAAGTAAAGTGCTTTAACACCGAGGTTTGCTCCTTTTCTTAGAATTAATGCTGATAAAACAAGCATAATTGGGATACTAATCGCTTGACGGGGTAGTGTAATTTTATAAGTTTGTTTTAGATACTCAAAAAAGAATTGAAATGTCTCAGTAAATGCAATAACGTAAAAGGCTACGCTTATGGCTTGCGAGAGATAAAGGACTATACCTATTGTAGCACCAATGTTTAAACCAAATGACCGTGAAATTATATAGTATTCGCCACCACCTTCAACTCTTTTGTTGGTAGCAAGTTCCGAAATTGCTAAGGATGTTGGAATAGTCACCATATGACCCAGAATCACTACATAAATTACCCCGATAAATCCAACTGTACCTACTGCATAACCAAAACGAAGGAAGAGAATTGCCCCCAAAATAGTTGATATTGCTGTAAAGAATACAGGTTTTGTTCCAAATCTTTTTATAGTCTCACTCATAGTAATTTCTTAAATAGAATCTGATTATTGTTCATTATTCTGGATATTGTCTATTTTAACTTTCTCACATTAACCTTCCTTTCTTCCCTGTGTCAGTTCGTCTTTCTGCTAAGCATAAAACCCTAATTACCGTATTTGTGCAAACAGACACAAATCCCTTCTATGAAAGTAACTCAAATTTTCAAATTCCCCAATACTCAAAGGGTGACCGCACCTCTGTTTCTATCTTACCTGCATTATTGAAAAATACCATTTAATTTCATACTAAATATTTCAGACCAATCCTTTTGGAGTGAGTCCTGCAACCAGAGAGTCTGGGGATATTGAAACCGGAGTTTGGAATACTGGAATCAGAGAATTTCATTTTAAAAGCCAGGAAAGTCGGGTACGCTAAAAAGCCCACACCTGGTATTGTCCTGATATCCCGACATAGAATAAACCATTTTCTATTCACAATCCAATCCGCATAGTATAGGCAAGTTAGATTGGTTGCCCATTTACAGGGTCGGCGATATATTTGATCCACCAGCATTTTATTTCTTTCCATTATTCACCCAGCCCCTTTAAACTTTCCGATATTTACATCAAATACATAAAACATGAATGACATCAAGTGGGGTATCGATCTCGGCGGCACTAAAATAGAAGGAGTGATGCTAAAAATAAAAGATAACAAACCGGATATACTATTGCGAAAACGCATCGCTACCGAAAGCCAATATGGATACGATCATATCCTGCAGCGAATAAAATCCCTGATAGATGATTTGAAATCAGAATCGGGAGAAACTCCTGCACATATAGGCATTGGCACCCCCGGCAGTTATGACCCCATCACCCTGATTCATAAAAATTCAAATACCACTTGTCTCAATGGTAGAAGATTCAAGTCTGATCTGGAACAGGTACTGGGTGTATCCCTTTCAATGGCCAACGATGCCAATTGTTTTGCCGTGGCAGAGGCTACCCTGGGTGCTGTACCTGCTCTGATACCGGATGCAAAAGTGGTTTTTGGCATTATCATGGGTACCGGAGTAGGCGGTGGAGTGGTCGTAGATGGTAAAGTGATACACGGGCGCCACGGTATCGGGGGAGAGTTTGGCCATATCAAGACAGAAGAAAATGATATTATGTGCTACTGTGGCCATACCGGTTGCAATGAAAATGTGATGTCGGGACCGGCATTGGAAAAATACTATGCTTCCTTGTCGGGTGTGCCGAAGACAATGAGGGAAATCGTAACTGCCTGGAGATCCGGAAACGATGTACACGCATTGGCAACGCGCGAGCGCATGATATCCAATTTTGGTTTGGCCTGCTCGTATATAGTAAATCTGTTGGATCCGGATGCGATAGTAATAGGAGGTGGCCTGGGGCAAATAGAGGAATTGTATCAATATGGTCAGGCCGAAATACTAAAGCATATGTTTAATACCCAATGTGATACCCCTCTGTTAAAACCTTTACTGGGGGATAGTGCCGGCGTGATAGGGGCAGCTATGCTGGCTTAATTCTATTAACCACTAAGATCACTA
>CAYNIG010000006.1:43086-44173 GCA_964396995.1 uncultured Saprospiraceae bacterium
AGCAATATAACCACCAAGATCATTAGGTATAATTTCAACTTGGTGTTTCTTGAGTGTCCTTAGTGGTTTGCGAAGCAATATAACCACCAAGATCACTAGGTATAATTTCAACTTGGTATTGCTTGAGTGTCCTTAGTGGTTTAATAAAACCATTTTTTACTCTATCAATTTCCATCCATTGATAATAGTTGGTGATAATACACCATTAAATTCTGTACGCACAGCACGATGACTGAGATAAAGTTGATTCTCATCATAAAACAAATAAGCATCTAAATTCAAAATAGTGGGCACACACGATATAACGGTTTTGTTTTTCAAACGTACACTACCTATTTTAAATTTATCGATACTGCCAGTTTCGTTTCCTGTAAAAGCAGTACCATTAAATAGTACCATACACGAACTTTGTACCATCGCAGGTCTGGATTTGGGTTTTAAATGGATACTATCACTTCCGAAAAAATTAAATAAGCCCGAGCCCTGATGATCAGGAATGGTGATATAATCATTCCCTGCATTTTTAATTTTTTGATAATACTCTGACGAACCAGTGGAGTTGACCGATCCGGATGTAAGATATTCTTTAAGAGCCAATCCTTGTTCAAAAGGTACTACCTCTATTACCAGCGTATCACCGGTCCATAGAAATGAGCCGGTCAGATCTTCGCAATGACTTGAGTACCCGGCATAGTATGATTTCTGACCCACTTTCAGATCTCCGAGAAGCACGGCATCGGGTTTAGGCTGTTCATCGGGGGTGGAAACCTCCTTTTGACAGGAAATAATAAAAAAAACAATATATAATATGCAGACAACGGATTTCATCATTTTCCTTTTTATTAAAGACGAATTCAGAATCATATTCGTTTGTCTCTGGCTACTTAAAATATAGATCATTCCAGACCGTCATTCACAATTTGTTAATACAAGAAATGCAACCTTTTGACAAACCAGGGCATCTTTTAGATCGTTAGTATTAGATAACAATCCAATATTCGGAGATTTTATAGGTTAATTTTTCTGTTAATAATCGTCTGAAATCAAATATTAGTCTAATTGACGAACGTTAACTATTAAAATCGGG